>JAJNBO010000085.1 GCA_021156245.1 Ramlibacter sp.
CGGGACGCGTCCGGCTGGATCACGGGCGAAATCGCGGGCGTACCCTCCATGCGCGACGGCAAGGTCGTGCGCGTCGCCCAGTGGCTGCGCCAGCGCAAGCTCGACTGGCTCGACGTGGAGACCACCTTCTATTCCGACTCCATGAACGACCTGCCGCTGCTCGAGCGCGTGGACCACCCGGTCGCCACCAATCCCGACCCGAAACTGCGTACCCTCGCGCTGGAGCGGGGCTGGCGCATACTCGACCTCTTCGAGAGGGCCTGAGCCCCCCTGCTTTCCCCATGATCAAGAAATTCATCGACAAGCTGCTCGGCAGCACCGGCCGCAAGCCGAAATTCGGCAAGCGCCAGGAAGTCGGGCCCGAAGTCCACGGCATCGATCCCACGCTGGTGGACGAGCGCGCCCTGAGCGTCGTGCGCACGCTCAAGGAGGCCGGCCACGAGGCCTACATCGTCGGCGGCGCGGTGCGCGACCTGCTCCTGGGACTGCGTCCCAAGGACTTCGACGTGGCCACCAACGCCACGCCCGAACAGGTGAAGTCGCTGTTCCGCCGCGCCTTCATCATCGGCCGGCGCTTCCGCATCGTGCACGTGGTGTTCGGGCGCGGGCGCGAGCACGAGGTGATCGAGGTCTCCACGTTCCGCGCCTACCTGGACAGCGCCGCGGCGGAGGCCGTCACCGGCAACGAACGCACCAGCAAGAGCGAACTGGCGGGCATGAAGCACGCCGTCGATTCATCGGGCCGGGTGCTGCGGGACAACGTCTGGGGACCGCAGGAAGAGGACGCGGCCCGCCGCGACTTCACCATCAACGCGATGTACTACGACCCCGAGCGCCGCATCGTGGTGGACTACCACGGCGGCATCGCGGACGCCAAGAAGAAGCTCCTGCGCATGATCGGCGACCCGACGGCCCGCTACCGCGAGGATCCGGTGCGCATCATCCGCGCCGTGCGCTTCGCGGCCAAGCTCGCCGGCCTGGGCTTCAAGATCGAGCCCAAGACCAAGGCGCCCATAGCTCCGAGCCTGCCGTTGCTGCAGGAAGTGCCGCAAAGCCGCCTCTTCGACGAGATGCTCAAGCTGCTGCAGACGGGCCACTCGATCGCGACCATCGAGCAGCTCAAGGCGCTGGGCCTGGCACGCGGCATCTACCCCCTGCTGGACCTGATCGTCGAACGCGCCGACCAGCCCTTCGTGCGCGCGGCGCTGCAGGACACCGACCGCCGGGTCGGCGAGAGCAAGCCGGTGGCGCCCAGCTTCCTGCTGGCGTGCGTGCTGTGGGCCGAGGTGCGCGACGGCTGGCAGGCGCGGCTGGACCGCCGCCAGCACCCGTTCCCGGCCTTGCAGGATGCCATCGACGAGGTCTTCGAATCCCGCATCGGCGACATCTCGGGCCGCGGCAAGCTCGGCGCCGACATGCGCGAGATCTGGATGATGCAGCCGCGCTTCGAAAAGCGGACGGGGCACACGCCCTTCAGCCTGGTGGAGCAGCCGCGCTTTCGCGCCGCGTTCGACTTCATGCGCCTGCGCGCCGACATCGGCGAGGTCGACGACGTGCTCGCGGACTGGTGGCAGGATTTCAGCCAGGCCAGCGACATCGTCCGCGAGGACCTGGTCGCCGCGCTGCGCGACGAACAGCAGAAGCAGCAGCGCAAGGTGAAGCGCGTGCCCAAGCCCGCCGGCGGCGAGGATGCAGACGGGCGGGAGCCGTCGCGCGACACCGCTGCGGCGCCCGCCGCGGCGAAGAAGCCCGCCCGCGGTCCTGAGCCGCGAGAGGAAGCCGGCGAGGGCGACGGGGCAGGCGACTCGGCCGGGACCTCGGACGCGCCGCGCAAGCGTCGCCGGCGCCGCCGCAAGCCGTCCGGGCAGGGCGGCGGCGACGCGCAGGCGTCCGCATCGGGCGCCGACTCCGGCGACTGAAGCCGGCGGCCGCGATGCGCGCACCCGTCGTGGCATACGTCGGCCTCGGCGCCAATCTCGGCGACGCGCAGCAGGCCTTGCACGATGCGCTCGCAGCCCTCGCACAGGCGCCGGGCACGCGCGTGCTGCGATCTTCGCGCGTCTATCGCAGCGCGCCCGTGGCGGCGGCCGGCCCCGACTTCTTCAATGCGGTGGCCGAAGTCCAGACGCTGCTGCCGGCTCCCGAGCTCCTGGAGCAACTGCAATCCATCGAGCAGGCCGCCGGGCGCGAGCGGCCGTACCGCAACGCGCCGCGCACGCTGGACCTGGACCTGCTTCTCTACGGCGTCGCCCGCATCGACAGCGCGCGGCTGACCGTGCCACATCCGCGCATGCGGGAGCGCGCCTTCGTGCTGCTGCCGCTGCGCGAACTCGCGCCGGCGCTGGTAGGCGATGCCGACCTCGCTGCCGTGTCCGGCCAGCGCATCACCGCATTACCTCCCACGTCATCGCCAGGATGACGTGCAGCCGGCACCATGCGTGCAGGTTCAACGACAAGGAGGTATCACCATGACGGACACGGGTCTCATCGCGGTCGCGTGCGGTCTCATCATCGGCTTGGGCGCCATCGGCGCCTGCCTGGGCATCGGCGCAATGGCGGGGCGTTACCTGGACGGCGCCGTGCGGCAGCCGGAAATGATGGAACCGCTGCAGACCAAGATGTTCCTGATCGCCGGACTGATCGACGCCAACTTCCTGATCGGCGTCGGCATCGCGATGATGTTCGTTTTCGCGAACCCCTTCGCGCAGTGACGGGCGGACCGGGTTCCTAGAACCAGTCGACGATGCCGGATTGCTCCGCGTTCTGCGGGTTCGATCCGGCGTCGCGCACCCGCTGCAATGCGTCCTGCGCGTCCAGGCCCAGTGCCTTGAGCACGCAGGCCGCCGTGGTGCCGGTGCGGCCCATGCCCGCCGCGCAGTGCAGCAGGACGGCGTCGCCGCGGTGGATCGCACCGGCGATCTCGCCGACTTCGCGGCGAAATCCCGCGGGATCTTCGGGCACGCCGAAGTTGCGCATCGGCAGGTGCAGCCAGCGGAACCCCAGGCGTCCGGCGACGACCGCCGCGTGGTAGTCCGGGGACAGCTCGGCGAGTTCCGAGCGCGGGGTGAGGCAGACCACCAGGGCGAGCCCGGCGCGTTGCGCCTGCGCCTCGAAGGCGGGCCAGGCATTGAAGCGCCCGGGCATCGGCCCCAGCCAGAGCTGGCCGGCAAGTTCGGGGGGCAGGCGGACGCGGCGCAGCGACATGGGCGCCGTATTGTGCCGCTCAATCGCGCATGCTGGCGCGCTGCTGGGTGACCTGGAGTTCCGTGACCGGCGCGGCGCGGTTGCCCCAGGAGGACCGCATGTAGCTCAGGACGGCGGCGACATCGCCGTCGGACAACGTCGTCGCGAACGGGGGCATGCCGTACGGCCGGGGATTGCCGCGTGTGGCCGGTGGATAGCCGCCGTGCAGCACGACCTGCACCAGGTTCGTCGTCACCGACATCGTCACGGCGCGGTTGCCGGCGAGCGCCGGGTACGCGCCGCGCACGCCTTCGCCCTTGTCGCCGTGGCACGCCGCGCAGTGCTGCTCGTACAGCTTGCCGCCCCGTTCCACCACTGCGCCGCCCGGCATCGGCACTTCGAGCGGGTTGGTGTCCGTCGGGGTGGGCGGCAGCCCCTTCAGGTACACGGCCATCGCGCGCAGGTCCCCCGGTTCCAGGTACTGCGTGCTGTGCAGCACCACCTCCGCCATCGGGCCCTGCACCGTGCCGCGCGGCGACGTGCCCGTGCCGAGCAGCTTCTGGATGTCCTCCAGCGACCAGTCGGCGACGCCAGCCTCGCCGGCGGACGTGAGCGAGGGCGCGTACCAGTTCTGCATCGGGATCAGGCCCCCCGACAGGTCCATGGCGTCCCGCAGGCCGCCGAGCGCATTGCGCGCCGTGTGGCAGGCGCCGCAGTGCCCGAGGCCCTGCACCAGGTAGGCGCCGCGGTTCCACTCGCGCCCGCGCCGTGCGTCTTCGAGGAAGGTCTGCGGACGGAAGTAGAGCGCCCGCCAGGCGGCCAGCGCCGCCTGCGTGCTGTAAGGCCAGCGCAGGCGATGCTGCACGTTCGGCTTGTGCACCGGCGGCAGGCTGCGCAGGTAGTCGAACAGCGCGTCGGCGTCGGCGCCGGTGACGCGCGTGGTGTGCGTGTACGGGAACACCGGATACAGCAGGCGGCCGTCGCGCGAACGGCCCTCGTGCAAGGCGCGCCGGAAGTGCGCCGCGGACCAGCGGCCGATGCCCGTCTCGGCGTCGGGCGTCAGGTTGCTCGAATACACCGTGCCGAACGGCGTGGCCACCGGCCGCCCGCCCGCATAGGACGCCGAACCGCGCTCCGTATGGCACAACATGCAGTTGCCCGCCCGCGCGAGGTACGCGCCCCGCGCGACCTGTTCCCTGGCCGGCGGCGAGATGGGCGCCGGGTCGACGATGGTCTGGCCGCCCCAGAAGTTCAGCATCCACACCAGCACGACGGCGGCCGCGCACAAGGCGACGAGGACGATCAGGGCGCGCTTCACCGGCCCGCTCCCGCCAGCGGCGGCTGGGCCGCGCCGCAGCGCATGGGCGGCGGGGCCGGGGCCTGCGCCACGGGCGCGACCGGCGCGGCCTTGCGGCCCTTGCGGCGCGTTGCTGCCGCAGCCGGTGCGGCCGCCGTCGCCGCTGGCGCCGGCTTCGCATTGCGCGGCACGGCTTCCGCGGCGAGCCACGCCGTCACCGCGGACAAGTCGTCGGGTGACAGCCGCCGCGCGATTTCCGCCATGCAGTCCGGAGCGAGCGCGCGGCGCTGGCCCGTGCGCCACGCGCCCAGTTGCGCATTCAGGTAGTCGCGCGACAGGCCGAGCAAGCCCGGCGTGTTCGGCTCGACGCCGGTGAGGGTCGCGCCGTGGCAGCTCGCGCACGCGGGCAGTCGCCGCTCCGGGTCGCCCTGCAGCGCGAGATCCCGTCCGCGCTGCAGCACGTCGGCCGGCGCCGTGGCGGCTTGCGGCGCGGGATACGGCGCATCCTGCCTGGCGAAGTGCACCGCGATCTCCCACAGGTAGTCGTCCGAAAGCGTTTCCAGCAGGCCCGCCATCAAGCCGTAGTGCCGCCGGCCTTCACGGAAATTCAGCAGCTGGTTGTACAGGTACCCCGCGGGCTTGCCCGCGATGCGCGGGTAATAGCCGTCGGGGCCGGCGCGGCCTTCCTTGCCATGGCAGGTGGTGCACGCCAGGGTGCGCTGCGCCATGGAGTCCTGGAAGGACGCCGGCGCGGCGGGGGCGCTGGCGGCGCTCCAGCATAGAAGGAGGACGAAAAGCAGGCGAGGCATCGCCCGCGACTATGCCAGTTCCCGCGGCGCCGACCGGGGGAAGTCGGCGCGCGGCGGACACGGGGAGGGCCGGCGTCCTACAAACACGCGCCGGGCCGAAACCTAATGTTGGCTCCATGAACCTGTACCGACGTTCCAGCAAGCCGAAGCCGGAGGCGGAAGCACCGCGCAGCCGGAAGCGCCCGCCGAGCGGGCAGGACGGGACCAACGCGGTCCAGCACCGCCCGGACCCGAAGGCCGAGCCCATTCCGGACGGCGAGCACAAGTACGTGCCACGCAGCCCGTACCGCACCGGCAACTACTGAGTTGCCGGGGGCCCGGTTCCCGGGTCCTGCAGCACCAGGTCGGAGGACGCGTAGGCCACGCAGGGCAGCACCCAGCCTCCGTCCCGTTCTTCCGGCAAGAGGCCGGGCCACGCAATGCGGTAGTGCACTTCGCCGCTGCGCAGCGGCGTGAGGCACGTCCGGCAGGTCCCGTTGCGGCAGGAGCTGGGCAGCTCCAGGCCCGCGTGCGCGGCGGCCGCGAGCACCGTCTGTTCCCCGTCCGCATCGAAGCCGCGCCCCGATGGCAGCAGCAGCACGCGCCACGGCGCCCCCTTTTCCGTCATCGGCTGATGATAATGAGCCCACAAGGACAACGAACCACCCATGGCCACCAGCCTGCTCGCCCTGCTCGACGACATCGCCACCCTGCTCGACGATGTCTCCGTCCTCACCAAGGTCGCGGCCAAGAAGACCGCGGGCGTGCTGGGCGACGACCTCGCGCTGAACGCGCAACAGGTCAGTGGCGTGACCGCCGACCGCGAACTGCCCGTCGTCTGGAAAGTGGCGAAGGGGTCGATGGTCAACAAGGCCATCCTGGTGCCGGCGGCGCTGGCGATCAGCGCCATTGCGCCATGGGCCGTCACCCCGTTGCTGATGGTCGGCGGGGCGTTCCTGTGTTTCGAGGCCGCGGAGAAGCTGGCGCACCGGTTCCTGCATTCACGGCACGAGGACGAAGCGCATCACCGCGAGCTGCTCGAAGCCGCGGCCGACGAAAAGGTGGACATGGTCGCGTTCGAGAAGGACAAGATCAAGGGTGCCATCCGCACCGACTTCATCCTGTCCGCGGAGATCATCGTCATCTCGCTCGGCACCCTGACCGGGCAGGATTTCGTCACGCGACTGACCGTCCTCGTCGGCATCGCCCTGATCATGACCGTCGGCGTGTACGGGCTCGTGGCGGGCATCGTGAAACTCGATGACCTCGGCTTGCACCTCAGCAAGCGCGCGAGCGGCGCGGCTCGCGCTGTCGGGCGCGGGATCCTGCGCACCGCGCCGTGGCTGATGAAGTTCCTGTCCGTCGCCGGCACGGCAGCCATGTTCCTGGTGGGCGGCAGCATCCTGGAGCACGGGGTCCCGCCGATCCACCATGCCGCGGCGGAGATCATCGAAGGGGCGGGGGCCTGGCACCTGCCCGTGGGCATGCTGATCGACGCGGCGGTGGGCATCGTCGCCGGCGCGATCCTCGTCGCGGCGTATGCGGCGATCCGCAAGATGCGCGGCAAGTCCGCGCTGCCTGCCTAGCCGACGCCAGGCGCGGGACCCGCTTTCCAGCTCGACCGAACTCATGCGTAGGCTGGGGCCTACGCGGCATTGGGCGCTCCACGGATAAGCGACGGCAGCGCTTGCACCAACAATGGCTCCTTACCGAAAGGGAGATCCACCATGACCGAAATGCAGCCCGTGCAGTCCGCCGCCACTCCGGTGATGATGGACGTCGCCAGCAACCCCTCCGACGACTTCGACTTCGCGCTTGGTTGCGAGTGCGCGTACCCGTCGCTGCAGATCGAGCAGTGGCAGCAGGCCGCCCGTTCCTCGTCCCTCGACGCGAGCTGAATTCCTGGCGCAGTCGAATGAAAGAGCCTCGTCCCGAAGGCAAGCGGACCGGTTCCGATTCCGAATTCACCGACTCCCTGAAGAAGGGGCTGCTGGTCGGCGCGGTCCTGCTGGTGCTGATCGTGCCGGCGACGCGCATGTACCGCGATTCCAGGGCTCCGCAGCCGCCCGTGGCGACTGCGCCCGCCCCGGCCGCACCGCTGCCTGAAACCCGCAACCCCGCGACGCCGAACCTCCGCTTCGCCGACTTCGCCGACGAGGAGCCCTCGTCCGAGGCCCGCCATGTGGCGGACTGGGCCGTCTTCACCGGCAACCACGCCAGGCATGCCTTCGTCGTCGTGGACAAGAAGGACGCGCGCGTCTACGTGTTCACGCCGGACGGCACGCTGAAGGCGAGCGCGCCGGCGCTGCTGGGCGCAGCCCGCGGCGACGACTCGTTCCCGGGTATCGGCGACAAGCCCCTCAAGGAAGTGCTGCCCTACGAGAAGACCACGCCCGCCGGCCGCTTCGTCGCGGAGCCCGGGCGCAACACCAACAACGAGGACATCGTCTGGGTCGACTACGACGCCGCGGTGTCCATGCACCGCATCCGTCCCACCGTGGCCGCGGAGCGCCGGCTCGAGCGGCTCGCATCGCTGGCGATCGACGACAACCGCATCTCGTTCGGTTGCATCAACCTGCCGGTGAGTTTCTACGAGGACGTGCTGAGTCCTTCGGTGCAGAAGTACGGCGCCATCGTCTATGTGCTGCCCGACGTCAAGTCGCCGCAGCAGGTGTTCGGTTCCTTCGACGTGCGCGACCCTGCGCAGGTGGCGGCGTGGAAGAAGACTTCCGCGCTACAGGCCACCAAGGCCCAGGGCGGCGCGGGCGCGATGCAGAAGGTCGCCTTGCAGCCGCAGTAGCCCGGCTGTTACGTTTACAACTCTTGCATCCCCACAGTCGCGCTTGCTAGCATTCGCCCTTGCTGAGCCACCATGGCCCGGCAATACAGGGGACTCGGATGCTGGACTTCCGCCGGTGGCTGCGCAGCGCAGCCGTTTGTACGGCCTGGATGGC
>JAJNBO010000086.1 GCA_021156245.1 Ramlibacter sp.
TGGTCATCCACGTCGGCGCCGGCGCTCTGCAGCCACGGAGCTGCGTGCGCGATGCCCGCGGCGTCCTGTCGCAGGCGCGCCGAAAGCAGGGTGGCGACGGGATCGCTGACGGTGCCCGAGAAGGCCACGCATGCCGCGTTGTCACGGACCGACTGCCAGGCCTGCTGCACGCCGGCGACGCTGCCGTCGACGTCGAGCACCAGGTGCTGCACCGGGCGGCCGCGAACGCCGCCGCGGCTGTTGATGTCCTGCCACGCCGCACGCGCGCCGATCACGAAATCCTTCGCGACGTCCTGTTCGGCAGGCGACGTGTCGAGGAGTTGGGCAACGGCGATGGGGCGGAGGGCGGGCCGCTGCGCGGCCGCCGGCAGCCCCACGCACGCGGCTGCGCCGGCGAGCAGCGCCCGCCGGCGCAAGGTCACGATGGTCATGCGGGATCAGCGGCGGGGAGGCATCAGGACGCGATCGACCTTGTGGACGACGCCGTTGGTGCCCGCGATATCGGCGCGTTCGACCATGGCTTCCTCCACCGTCACGAAGTCGCCGGCGCGCGAGAGGGCGACGTTCGCGCCTTGTGCGGTCCTGGCGTTGCCGGTCTTCACCTCGGCGGCCATCACGCGCGCGGGCAGCACGTGAAAGCTCAGCACGTCCTTCAGGCGTGCCGGATCCTTCGACAGTTCGTCCATCGTCCTGGCGGGCACGGCGGCGAACGCCTGGTTCGTCGGCGCGAACACCGTGTAGGGACCGGCTGCCTTCAGCGTCTCGGACAGGCCGGCGCGCTGCACCAGCCCCGACAGCGTGCTCAGCTGCGGATCGCGCGCGATCGTGTCCGCCACGGACACGGGCGGGGACGGCGCCATCGAAGCGCAGGCGGCGAGCAGCAGGGTGCAGGGGGCGAGGAGGAGGAAACGTCTTTGCATGGAAGGCTCCGGTGAAAAGTTGCGGCCGAGCTTAGGCACGGCACGTGACAGGTCCGTGACGCTTCGAAGGCAACGCGGTGACAGGGGCGTGTCACGCCGCTGTCACGAAAGCTTCCTAGAGTTGCCTCCAATTGCTCTCAACCACACCAGAGGAACGCATGAACGTCCGCATCCACACCGCCGCCGCCTTTGCGGCATTCGCCTTCGCCGGCATTGCGTCCGCCCAGGACGTGACGGGCGCCGGCGCCACCTTCCCCGCGCCGCTGTACGCCAAATGGGCGTCCGACTACAACAAGGCCACCGGCGTGCGCATCAACTACCAGTCGGTGGGCTCCGGCGCCGGCATCCGCCAGATCGATGCCAAGACCGTCGCCTTCGGCGCGTCCGACATGCCGCTGAAGGACGACGAGCTGGCCAGGAAAGGCCAGGTCCAGTTCCCCACCGTCATCGGCGGCGTGGTGCCCGTGGTCAACATCAAGGGCATCGCGCCGGGCCAGTTGCGCCTGAATGGCCAGGTCCTCGGCGACATCTACCTGGGCAAGATCACCAATTGGAACGACGCCGCGCTGAAGGCGCTGAACCCGTCGCTTGCGCTGCCTGATGCCGCCATCGCCCCAGTGCGCCGCGCAGACGGCTCCGGTACCAGTTTCCTGTTCACCAACTACCTGTCCAAGGTGAACGCCGACTGGAAAGCCAAGGTCGGCGAAGGCACCGCCGTGAACTGGCCGACGGGTGCGGGCGGCAAGGGCAACGAGGGTGTCGCCGCCTTCGTGGGCCGCCTGCCCAACTCCATCGGTTACGTCGAATACGCGTACGTCAAGCAGAACAAGATGACCTACGCCCTGATGCAGAACGCCGCCGGCCAGTTCGTGGCGCCGGACGACACCGCCTTCAAGGCCGCAGCTGCCGGCGCCGAATGGTCGAAGAGCTTCTACCAGATCCTCACCAACCAGCCGGGCGCGCAGTCCTGGCCGCTGACGGGCGCCACCTTCATCCTCATGCACAAGGTGCAGGACAAGCCCGCCGAGGCCGCCACGACGCTGAAGTTCTTCGAGTGGGCCTACAAGAACGGCGACAAGACCGCCGACGACCTGGACTACGTGCCCATGCCCGCCGCCGTGAAGGCGCAGGTCGAGAAGCTGTGGGCGGCCGAGATCAAGGACGGCGCCGGCAAGGCCGTCGCCTACAAGGCCAGCCCCTGACGCAGGTCGGGAGTGTCACGGAACTGTCACGCAACCGCCATAAAGTCCCCACCGTGTCCTCTACGCTCCCTGCCCACGAAGCCAGCCTGCACCAGAGCGCGACGTCCAGGAGGGTGGTCGCCATGAAGATGCCGCCGCCGCCCGGCCGATTGCGCGCAGGTCCCGTGCTGGACAGGCTCTTTGCGGTGCTGGCGCGGCTGGCGGCGCTGCTCACCCTGGCCCTGCTCGCCGGCATTCTCCTGTCCCTGTTCATCGGCGCGCGCCCGGCGCTGGAGAAATACGGGCTGGGTTTCCTGACCAACAGCGTCTGGGATCCGGTCACCGGCGAGTTCGGCGGCGCGGTGATGATCGTCGGCACCCTGGCGACGTCCATCATCGCTCTCGTCATCGCGGTGCCGGTCAGCTTCGGCATCGCGGTATTCCTGACCGAACTCTCCCCCGCCTGGCTGAAGCGCCCGCTCGGCACCGCCATCGAACTGCTCGCCGCCGTACCTTCCATCGTGTACGGCATGTGGGGCCTGCTGGTGTTCGGTCCGATGCTCGCCACCTACGTGCAGCAACCGCTGCAGTCCGTCTTCGCCAACGTGCCGCTGCTGGGCCCGCTGTTCTCCGGCCCCCCGGTGGGCATCGGCATGCTCGCTGCCGGGATCATCCTGGCGATCATGATCATTCCCTTCATCGCCGCGGTGATGCGCGACGTGTTCGACGTGACCCCGCCGATGCTCAAGGAGTCGGCGTACGCGCTGGGCTCCACGACCTGGGAGGTGGTCTACAAGGTCGTGCTCCCGTACACCAAGGGCGGGGTGGTCGGCGGGATCATGCTGGGCCTGGGCCGGGCACTCGGTGAAACGATGGCCGTGACCTTCGTCATCGGCAACTTCAACCAGCTCGATGGCTTCAGCCTGTTCGCCCCCGCCAACAGCATCACTTCCGCCCTCGCGAACGAGTTCGCCGAGGCGGGAGAAGGGCTGCACCAGGCCGCCCTGATCTACCTGGGGCTCGTGCTGTTCTTCATCACCTTCGTGGTGCTGTCGCTGTCCAAGCTGCTGCTGGCGCGCCTGCGCCGCAACGAGGGAGCCGGCGCATGAGGACGGCGCAAAGGCTGATCCGCGCCGCCGACTCCGCGCAAGCGCGCGAGCGCCGGTACATGGCGCGCAAGCGCACCAACCGGGTCGCGCTCGCGCTGTCGCTGGCCGCCATGGCCTTCGGAGTGTTCTGGCTGATCTGGATCCTCTGGGAGACGGTGCGCCTCGGATTCGCGGGCCTGACCTGGGCCACGCTGAGCCAGATGACGCCTCCGCCCAACGAGGCGGGCGGCCTGCTGAACGCGATGTGGGGCTCGCTGATGATGGTGATTCTGGCCACGTTCGTGGGCACGCCCGTCGGCGTGATGGCGGGGATCTACCTGGCGGAGTACGACGCCAAGGGCTGGCTCGGCAACACCACGCGCTTCGTCAACGACATCCTGCTGTCCGCGCCCTCCATCGTGATCGGCCTGTTCGTCTATGCGGTGATCGTGGCCCGCTACAAGCAGTTTTCCGGCTGGGCGGGCGTGATCGCGCTGGCGCT
This sequence comes from Ramlibacter sp., assembly GCA_021156245.1. GTDB lineage: Bacteria > Pseudomonadota > Gammaproteobacteria > Burkholderiales > Burkholderiaceae_C > Ramlibacter. The sequence continues at coordinate 3,692 of JAJNBO010000086.1, forward strand.
GATCGTGATCCCCATCGTGATCCGCACCACGGAAAACATGCTGCTGCTGGTGCCGTCGGCGCTGCGCGAGGCCGCGTATGCCCTGGGCGCCCCCAAGTGGAAGGTGATCACGAAGATCACGCTGCGGGCGGCCCGCGCCGGGGTGGTCACCGGCGTGCTGCTGGCCGTGGCGCGCATCGCGGGCGAGACGGCGCCGCTGCTGTTCACCGCGCTGAACAACCAGTTCTTCACCTCCAGCCTGGCTGAGCCGATGGCCAGCCTGCCGGTCACCATCTTCAAGTTCGCCATGAGCCCCTACGAAAACTGGCAGCAGCTCGCGTGGGCCGGCGTCTTCATCATCACCCTGGCCGTGCTCGGCCTGAACATCCTGGCGCGGCTGGTCACGCGCGCGCGGATCTGAACCCCATGGACGCAACCCTCGCTCCCGATCGCGTGCGCGCCAAGCTGGCCGTGCGCAACCTGAACTTCTACTACGGCAAGTTCCACGCCCTGAAGTCCATCAACCTGGACATCCCGGAGAACAAGGTGACGGCCTTCATCGGACCGTCCGGCTGCGGCAAGTCGACGCTGCTGCGCACCTTCAACCGCATGTACGAGCTGTATCCGGACCAGCGCGCCGAAGGCGAGATCGTGCTGGATGGCGAGGACCTGTTGAAGTCGAAGCGAGACGTGGCGCTGATCCGCGCCAAGGTCGGCATGGTCTTCCAGAAGCCCACGCCCTTCCCGATGTCCATCCATGACAACATCGCCTTCGGGGTGCGCTTGTTCGAGACTGTCGGCGACGCAGACATGGACGAGCGGGTCGAATGGGCCCTGCGCAAGGCAGCGCTGTGGGACGAAGTGAAGGACAAGCTGCACCAGAGCGGCGCCGGCCTTTCGGGCGGGCAGCAGCAGCGCCTTTGCATTGCCCGCGGCATCGCCATCAAGCCCGAGGTGCTGTTGCTGGACGAGCCGTGTTCGGCGCTCGATCCCATCTCCACCGGCAAGATCGAGGAATTGATCATCGAGCTGAAGAAGGACTACACCGTGGTGATCGTCACGCACAACATGCAGCAGGCCGCGCGCGTGTCCGACTACACGGCCTACATGTACCTGGGCGACCTGGTGGAAGTGGGGGAGACCGAGCAGATCTTCTTCAAGCCCAAGCGCCAGGAGACCGAGGACTACATCACCGGCCGCTTCGGCTGAGGATACGCAATGGCCGACAAGCACCTTTCCACGCAGTTCGACAGCGAGCTGAATTCCCTTTCCTCGCGCGTCATGGAGATGGGCGGCCTGGTGGAGTCCCAGATTCGCCAGGCGACCTACGCCATCGGCGAGTTCAATGCGGACGTCGCCCGCCAGGTGATCGATACCGAAGACCGCGTGAACCAGATGGAGGTGGAGATCGACCGCGAGCTGTCCTCCGTCATCGCCCGGCGGCAGCCGACCGCGCGCGACCTGCGGCTGCTGATGGCGATCTCCAAGACCACCGCCAACCTGGAGCGCGTCGGCGACGAGGCCCGCCGCATCGCCCGCATGGTGCTGTCCATCGTGGAGAGGGGTGGCGCCGTGCGTACACTGCCCGCCAGCGAACTGCGCGTCGCGGCGGACCTCGCGTCCGCCCAGCTGCGCAAGGTGCTGGACGCCTTCGCCCGGCTCGACACCGCCGCGGCGGTCGCGATCATGAAGGGGGACCACCTGCTGGACAAGGAATTCGACGGTTTCGTGCGCAAGCTGATCACGTACATGATGGAGGACCCGCGCACCATCTCGAGCAGCCTGGACCTGCTGTTCGTGGCCAAGGCCATCGAGCGCATCGGCGACCATGCCACCAACATCGCGGAATTCATCATCTACGTGGTCAAGGGCGCGGACGTGCGGCACAGTTCCATGGAGCACATCGAATCCACCGTGAAGTAGCATGAGGAACCAGCCCCGAATCCTGATCGTGGAAGACGAACCGGCCATCGCCGAACTCATTGCCGTCAACCTGCGCCACAACGGCCTTGCCCCGACGTGGGCCGAGGACGGTGACGCCGCCCAGCGGGAAATCGACGCGGTGCTGCCGGACGCGATCCTGCTGGACTGGATGCTGCCGGGACAGAGCGGCCTGGTGCTGGCGCGCCGCTGGCGATCGGATGCGCGGACAAAGGCCGTCCCCATCCTGATGCTCACCGCGCGCGGCGACGAACCGGACAAGGTGGCCGGGCTCGACGCCGGCGCCGACGACTACATCACCAAGCCGTTCTCGACGCAGGAGCTGCTGGCGCGCATCCGCGCGGTGCTGCGCCGGCGTGCGCCCGAAAAGACCGACGAGACCATGACGCTCGGCGGGATCACGCTGGATGGGGCTGCTCACCGCGTCACCTGGGAAGGCCGCCCGGTCAAGATCGGGCCCACCGAATTCAAGCTGCTGCGCTTCCTGCTGAAGCATCCGGAACGGGTGCACAGCCGCCAGCAGCTGCTCGACAAGGTCTGGGGCGACCACGTCTTCCTGGAGGAACGCACGGTCGACGTGCACGTGAAGCGGCTGCGGGAATCCCTCGGCCCGGGCGGCGCGCTGATCGAAACGGTGCGTGGCGCCGGCTACCGCATCACGGCGCAGCCCGCATGACCGCACGCGCCCTCCTGTTCGCGATCTTCCTCGCGGGCGGAGCCGCCGCAGGATGGGTGCTGCAGGGACAGCTGGGGGCCTTGCTCGGGATGGCGGCGGGCGCTGCCCTGTGGTTCGCCATCGACAGTTTCCAGGCGACCCGCGTGTTGCGGTGGCTGCGCACGGGCCAGCTGCGCGGCGCGCCCACCGTGGGTGGCTGGTGGGGCGAAGCCGCGCACCGCGCCCGCCGGGCGCTCGCGCTGCGCGAAGAGCAGAAGGAGGACGCGGAGCGGCGCCTGGAGGCCTTCCTCGATGCGATCCGCACCTCGCCGAACGGGGTGGTCCTGCTCGATCCGGAAGGCCGCATCGAGTGGTGCAACCAGACCGCCGCGGGCCACTTCGGCCTCGATCCGGCGCGCGACCTGCAGCAGCACGTGGTGCACCTCCTGCGCGACCCCGGCTTCAGCGGGTTCTATCACGGCGGAAGCTATGCGCACGACGTCGTCATCCCCGCGCCGGGCAGCACCTCGGCCAGCGCGCGCAGGCTGGCGCTGCACCTGCACCCGTACGGTGAAGGGCGCCTGCTGCTGCTGTCGAGGGACGTCACGGCCGTGGAGCAGGCCGAGACGATGCGGCGCGATTTCGTCGCCAACGTGTCGCACGAAATCCGCACGCCGCTGACGGTGCTGTCCGGGTTCGTCGAGACGCTGGAGTCGCTGGACTTGCCGAAGGAGGAGCGTGGCCGCTACCTGCGCCTGATGGCGCAGCAGGCGCAGCGCATGCAGACGCTGGTGAGCGACCTGCTCACGCTGTCGCGGCTGGAGGGCAGCCCCTTGCCCGGGGCGAACGACTGGACGCCGGCCATCACCCTGCTGTCGCAAGCGGAACAGGAGGCGCGCGGGATGGGCAAGGCGCTGGGCAAGCCGGCGCTGCAGGTGCGCTTCGCGCCCGCGCCCCCGGTGGCGATCGGCGGCGCGGCCAGCGAGCTGCAAAGCGCGATCTCCAACCTGGTGGGGAACGCGGTGCGGTACACGCCGGACGCAGGGACGATCGAGGTCGGCTTGCAACCCGCGGAAGGCAGCCGCTGGGAGCTGTTCGTCCGCGATACGGGTCCGGGGATTTCCGCGGAACACCTTCCGCGCCTGACCGAGCGCTTCTACCGGGTGGACCGCAGCCGCTCGCGCGAGACCGGTGGCACCGGCCTGGGCCTCGCGATCGTCAAGCACGTGGTGCAGCGGCACGGCGGCGAACTGAAAGTCACGAGCGTGCAGGGGACCGGGTCCACCTTCAGCATCCTCCTGCCGGCGACGCGCGTTCGCCCGCTGGACACTACGCCGGCCGATACGCCCGCACAGCCCGCCACAGAATCAACGGCAGGATGATCGCGAGCAGCGCCAGCGCGAAGCTGCTGGCGATCCAGAAGGCGGCAGGGCTCTGCTGCGCGGGCCAGGGCCCGATGCCCTGGTAGGCGAGCTGGTAGCCGCCGACCACGCCGACGCCCCACAGCAGCACGCAATACGCCACCAGCGGCGCCACGGCCACCCGGTAGCAGCGCAGCACGAACACGCACAGCGCCTGCATGGCATCGCCCAGGTGGTACAGGCCGAGCCACACGAGCAGGCCGGTCGCGACCGCCACCACCTGCGGGTCGGCCGAGTAGATGGAGGCGATGCCCGAACGCGTCGCCAGCACCATGCACACCAGCACGGCGGCCATGGACAGGCCCATCCGGAAGCCGGTGCGGATCGCCGCGCGTGCCTTCTTCGGGTCGCCCGCGCCCAGCCAGAAGCTCACGCGCGCGCTGGTCGCGATGGCGATGGACAGCGGCATCATGTACATCACGGCCGCCAGGTTGGACGCGATCTGGTGGGCGGCGGCGGACAAGGTGCCTTGCCGGGCGATGAACAGC
>JAJNBO010000087.1 GCA_021156245.1 Ramlibacter sp.
GGATCTGCAATGCCTCATGGGAATCTCCGGTTTTGTTGTGAGAACCCCGGAGGGTCCCTTCGGACTCCCCGGGGATTCATGCCGTTCGTGGCATGCGCGTTGCCTTTACGGGGCGACCGTTGCGGTGCCCTGCTGCGCAGCGCCCACACCCGGCGTCATGAAGCCGAAGCCGTTGGCCGTCGCGGCGTTCACGCCGACGCCGATCACGTTGCTGTTGGTGTTCATGTTGGCGGAACCCACGCTATTGGCGGAGGCGCTCAGGCCCAGCGGGCCGATGGCCGCGTTGGAGACGTTGCCGGCGTTGGCCGCGGTGTTGCTGTTGGCCAGGCCCGCGCCCGAGCCGGTCGCGGCCGTGCCCTGCGTGCCCGTGCCGGCCATGCTCGTCGTGCTGGCGGTGCCGATGGGCGGGCTGATCAGGCTGAGGGTGCCCGCGGTCGAGCTCGCCGTGCCCTGGCCGACTTGCGTGCCGGCGGAGCTCGCACCGCCCAGGCCGATGCCGGCGCTGCTGTTGGTCGTCGAACCGGTGGAGCCGGTCGTGGAGTTGGACGTGCCGCCCAGCAGGCCGGAAGCGGAAGTGGCCGAAGCGCCGCTGGTGTTGGTGCCGTACGAGCTGGAGGTGAACCCCCCCAGCACCGTGGCGGACTGCGTGGCGCCCGAGACCGTCGAGTTCGACGTGGCGTTGGCGACCTGGGCATTCGCGGACGCGCCGATCAGGGAGCAGGCGACGGCGGCGGAAGCCGCGATGAGTGACATCTTCATGGTGAATACCTCGCGTTGATGAGGGTTGGTTGGACGTTCGGCGGAGGGAGGGTTGCCACGCGAATCCCGCCTTCTTGATCCGTGTGCTGCAGCGACCCGCTTCACGCACCCGCTGCATGGGACGCAATGTGGACGCACGACGGCCCCGCGACATTGACGACCGTCAACGTCACGGAGTTGTTGCGGCTGCAGTCGCGACCCTTGACGGTCGTCAAACCTCCGGCAGGGCGCAGGGTCATGGCCGCCGCGCCCGGAGTGCGCCGGTCGCTAGATGGGCACCGGGTCGCGGCGATGCGAAGCGGTCTTCGCGGCCTTCGGCAAGGCCGACGCATAGCCTTGCGGGTTCTGCACCTGCCAGCGCCAGGCGTCCGCGCACATCTCTTCGAGCGTGCGCGTCGCCCTCCACCCGAGCAGCGCCTCCGCGCGCGAAGGGTCCGCGAAGCATTGCGCGACGTCGCCGGGCCGGCGATCGACGATCTCGTACGGAACGCGCTGGCCGGTCGCCTCGGCGAATGCCTTCACCACCTCGAGGACGCTGTAGCCGCGGCCGGTGCCCAGGTTGACCGTGAAGCTCTGGCCGACGCGATGCAGCGCGCGCAGCGCGGCCACGTGGCCCTCCGCGAGGTCCTGCACGTGGATGTAGTCGCGCACGCCCGTGCCGTCCGGTGTCGCGTAGTCGCCGCCGAAGATGCGCAGGTGCGGCTGCCGTCCGAGCGCGACCTGCGTGAGGTACGGCATCAGGTTGCAGGGGATGCCGGAAGGGTCCTCGCCGATCAGCCCGCTCGGATGCGCGCCCACCGGGTTGAAGTACCGCAGCACGCCGATGCGCCATGCGGGCTGCGCGGCCTGCACGGCATCGAGCATGTCCTCGATCACCAGCTTGGTGTGGCCGTACGGGTTCGTGTGGCTGCGCGGGAAGTCCTCGGTGATCGGGACGGTGGCGGGGTCGCCGTAGACCGTGGCGCTGCTCGAGAAAACGAGCGTCGGCGGCCCCAGCGAGCCGGGCGGCAGGTACACGGCCTCCATGGCCTCGAGCAGGCTGATCGCGCCTGCGATGTTGCCGCGGAAGTACTTCAGCGGCTGCGCGACGCTCTCGCCCACTGCCTTGTCGCCGGCAAAGTGGATGACTCCCGCCGGCGCGTGTTTGCGCAGGACGGATTCGACGAAGAAGCGATCCGTGACGTCCCCATGTTCCAGGAGCACCGGCGCGCCCGTGATGCGGGCGAGCCGTTCGACGACCCCGGGGTGGCTGTTGGCGAAGTTGTCGAGGATGACGGGCTCGAAGCCCGCTTCCCTCAGCTTGACGAACGTGTGGCTGCCGATGTACCCGGCGCCGCCCGTGAGCAGGATGCGAGGCGACCGTTGCGGCGCGCGTCCGCCCGGGACGGTGCGCTCGTGGGGGTGGCCTTCGCTGGACATGCAGGGACCTTACCTGCCGGCGGCTGTGCCGTGGGCTGAGCGCGGGTCGCCCCGTAAGGGCCGACCCGGAGTCCGCGGCACGCGGCTCGCGCGCGCGCGAAGATCGCTCCAATCCATGTTGAAGCTTCTTCGTCCCACTGTTCGTGACCTGACTGGCGACCTCCTCTACAAAGTGGGGCTCACCCGGCCCGACCGCGGCCCCCACCGCCTCAACGTCGTCACCTTCCACCGGGTGCTGCCGCCGGCGCAGCTGCGCGAATACCCCCTCGCCGCCATCGCGGTCAGCGTGGAGGAGTTCACATGGTTCGTCGAGTATTTCGCGGCCCATTTCACGGTGGACACGTTCGCCAATGCGGCGCGCCGGTGGGAGGCGGGCGAGCGGCCGGCGCGTCCCTTCCTGGCCATCACCTTCGACGATGGCCAACGTGACAACGCGCTGCACGCGGTGCCGGTGCTCGAGCGCTTCGGCGTGCCCGGTTCCTTCTTCGTGCCGGTGCAGGCGGTGCAAGAGAACGACACGCTGTGGCACGACCGCCTCGGTTACGCGGCGGCAAGACTTTTACAAAGCGACCGGGACGCCGCGTCGCGCGTGCTGGCCCAGCTCGGGGCATCGACATCGGGCGATGTCGCGGCCACGGTGCAGGCCATCGTCGAACGCGCCAAGCGCCTCGCACCCGCGCAGCGCGATGCGCTGGTCGCATCGACCGAGCGCGCCGCGGGAGGCAATGCGCGGCCCGCGTGGGACGGCATGATGAACTGGGACCAGCTGCGCGAAATCGTCGCGCGCGGCCACGAGGTCGGCAGCCATTCCATGACCCACCAGCTGCTTCCGCAGCTGGATGACGAGGCGCTCCGGTACGAGATCGCGGAATCGCGCCGCGTGCTGGAAGCGAACCTGGGCTGCAAGGTCGAAACCTTCTGCTATCCCAACGGAGACGCCGACGAGCGCGTCCTCCAGGCCGTCAAGGACGCCGGCTACGTGCGCGCGCTCAGCACCCGCTGGGGCCCGAACGAGCCTGGCGCGAGCCGCTACGACGTCTCGCGCTGCGACATCCAGGGCGCTACTTCGCGCACGCGCAATGGCGTGCTCTCCGAATCCCGGCTCGCCTTCCGGCTGAGCCCGCTGCAACCGAGGCCATGAGTTCCGTGAAGACCGCCTATCTCGTCAGCCAGTACCCGGCGCCCTCGCACACCTTCATCCGCCGCGAGATCGCGGCGCTGCGCAAGCGCGGCATGAAGATCGACATCTTCAGCGTGCGGCCGCCGAGTCCCGAGGAAGTCATGAGCGACGTGGACCGCGCGGATTGCGAGGAGACCACCTACCTGCTGCCGGCCGGCATCCACACGGTCCTGGGCAACAACGTGCGCATGTTCCTGCGGTCCCCGACGGCGTACTTCGGGGCGCTGGCTTTTTCGCTGCGCCATCGCAACCGCGGCGTGCGCGCGCTGATGTATGCCATCTACTACTTCCTCGAGGGCATGCTGCTCGCCGAGCACCTGCGCCGTCGCGGGGTGGAGCACCTGCACAACCACTTCGCCAACGCCGCTTCGCACGTCGCGCTGGTGGCCGCGCGCTACCTCGGCATCCGTCTGAGCCTGACGCTGCACGGCCTGTGCGACTTCGATTTCCCCGCCGGCCCGCTGCTGGGCGACAAGATCCGCGAAAGCGTCTTCGTCGCCTGCGCCCGACGAGGCCCCGGCGCGCCGCCGCGGGCGCCCGCCCATTGCGCATCATCTGCGTGGGGCGGCTGTCGCCGGAGAAGGGGCAGCTCGGTCTGATCGAGGCCTTCGCCCTCGCACGCAAGCGTGGCCTGGACGCGGAGCTCGTTCTGGTGGGCGACGGACAGGATCGCGCGGCAGTGATGGCGCGCGTCGTCGCTGCCGGCGTGGGCCCCCACGTCAAGCTGCTCGGACGCCAGCCCGAGGACCGCGCGCTCGAGGAGACCGCCCGGTCGGACGTGCTGGTGCTCGCGTCCTTCATGGAAGGCCTTCCCGTGGTGCTGATGGAAGCCATGGCCCTGGGCGTGCCCGTCATCGCCCCGGACGTGGCCGGCATCCCCGAGCTGGTCGAGAACGGCAATACGGGCATGCTGTTCACCGCGGGCGACTGGGACCAGCTCGCCGAGCGCATGGTCGCGCTGGGAGAGGACGCGGCCTTGCGCGAACGCCTGGCGGACGCCGGCCGCCGCCGTGTCGAAGAACAGTTCGACGCGGACCTGGCGGTGGCCCCGCTGTTCGAACGCCTCGGCAACCCCGCCCCTGCCGCCGCGGTGCCCCGATCCGCTGAAGCGAGACGGCGGCCTGCACGGCCCCGCCCGGCCGCCCGCTGACCCACAATGGCGGCATGTCCGCCGTGCCTTTGCCACCTGCTTCTCCGCGACCCACCGCCCTGGTGGGTGACGCCCTGTCGCGCAGCGTGCTGTTCGTCCTGCTCTACCTCATCCTCGCATGGATGAGCGACGACTTCCCGATGGGCAGCCTGAACATCACGCCCTGGAATCCGCAGGCGGCGCTCGCCGTGGGCCTGCTGATCGTGCATCCGGCCAGCTGGCCCATCGTGTGGGCCGCGATCGCCAGCGGGGAGGCTTTCATCGGCGTCGAGCGCATGCCCAACGGCGCATTGCTGCTGTCCGCCGCCGGCTTGACCATCGGCTATGCCGCCACCGCGGCCGCGTTGCGGCGATGGCTTGGCGGCCAGGGCGCGGCCATCGGCCATCGCGCAGCCATCATCTTCCTGGCGATCACCGCCGTGGGCGCGTTCACGTCCGCCTGCCTGCGCGGATCCGCCCTGTGGGCGATGGAGGTCGTACCGCTGTCACAGCTGCCCGCGGTCATCCACCGCGGCTCCATCGGAGATGGCGTGGGATTGATCGTCACCCTGCCCGTCCTGGTCGTCCTGTCCAGCTTGCGGCACCGGTCGGCGACCAACGCGATGCTGCGGCTGCCCGAATGGTGGCTGGTTGCGATCGTCACCGCGGCGGCGGTGGTCGGGGTGTTCCACCAGGTGCCGCAGGACCAGTTCAAGTGGTTCTACGTGCTGTTCCTCCCCGTGATCTGGGCATCGACGCGCTTCGGCGCGGTGGGCGCGGTGTGGTCCGCGGCGCTGGTGCAGGCCTTGCTCATCGTCGAGGTGCAGACCGGCCAATACCAACCGCAGACCGTCTTCGAGCTCCAGGCGCTGATGGCGGCCCTGACCTGCACGGGGACCCTGCTGGGCACGATCGTCGATGAGCGCCTGGCGGCGGAGGAGGCCTTGCGGTCCTCGCTGCGCCTCGCGGCCGCCGGCGACATGGCGGCGGCGCTGGCGCACGAACTCAACCAGCCCCTCACCGCCATGTCGACGTACGCGCGGGCGTCGCAGATGCTCGCGCGGCGCCTGCCGGAAAGCGACCCGTCGGCGAGGGGCATCCTGGACGTCGCCGAGAAGATGGCCGGCGAGGCCGCCCGCGCGGGCGACATCGTGAACCGCCTGCGGCGCTTCTTCCGCGAGCGTTCGACCGAGCTGCAGCCGACCGAGCTGCGCGGGCTGCTGGCCGAAGCGGCCGCATCGCAGGCGCGGCGCGCCGAGGAGCTCAAGGTGCGCCTGGAGCTCGGTGAAGTGCAGGAGCTGCCGCCGGTGTGGATCGACCGGGTGCAGATCGCGGTGGTGCTGCGCAACCTCGTCGCCAACGCGATCGAAGCCGCGTCGGACGCGGCGGGAAGCGGCGATGGCGCTCCCGCGGTCGTCGTGAGCGCCGAACTGGATGGCGATGCGGTGCTGGTCTCCGTCGTCGACACCGGCCGCGGACTGAGCGCCGAGCGCGCGCGTGCGGTGTTCGATGCGACTTCGTCGTCCAAGCCGGGAGGCATGGGCATCGGCCTGTCGATCAGCCGCGCCATCATCGAGGCGCACGGCGGCCGGCTCTGGAGCGAGCCCGGCGCCGGAGGCACCTTCCGTTTCACCCTCCCCGCCGGCCCTGGAGAAGCCCATGACGAATGAGGTGCACCGCAAGACCGTCTTCATCGTCGACGACGATCCCGCCGTGCGCGACGCGCTGGGCCTGCTGTTCAGCCTGCAAGGACATCCCACCGCCATGTTCGCGTGCGCCGAGGACTTCCTGCGCGCCATCCAGCCGGGCTGGCGCGGCGTGGTGGTGGCCGACATCCGCATGCCGGGCCTGTCCGGGCTCGAAATGCAGGAAGCACTGGCCAACCACCCATCTCGGCTGCCGATGATCATGATCACGGCGCACGCGGACATCGCGACGGCGCGGCAGGCGTTCAAGTACGACGCAGTGGACTTCCTCGAGAAGCCTTTCGACCACGACCAGTTGCTGGCTTCGGTGGAGAACGCGATGCAGGGCCTGCCGCAAACGGCTTCCTCCATCGGCACCCGCCCGGTCGTCACCACCTTGTCGGCACGCGAGCGTGAAGTGATGGCACTGGTGGTGGACGGGCTCGACAACGGCACCATCGGCAACCGGCTGGGCATCAGCCCCCGCACGGTGGAAGTCCACAAGTCCCGCATGATGACCAAGCTGGGCGCGCGCAACCTGGCTGAACTGGTGCGCATCGCGCACGCCTCCGGCTAGCAAAACTCCGCAGCAGTTCCTTGCGAACAATTACCGGATAGCGGCCGCCAGGAGCTGGCTCTGCCGCATCCGCGTTCTTAGAATGCGCCTACCCATGCGGCCGGGGTCATCAGGACACCCGCCGTTCCGCCGGACCGACGGGTCCATCCTGGCAACCTGAACTGCAGCTGCGAACGCACTCGCCGCCGCCGCTGCCCTCCCCATGACCGTTTTCGCTTCCTTGCGCTCTGCGCCGGCCCTGCTATTCATCGTCGCGATGCTTACCGCCTGTGGTGGCGGAGACCCCGTGGAACCTGCCATCGAGCCGGACGCGAACACCACGGCAGCTGCGGAGGCCACGGAAGAATCCGTGGCGGCCGCAGAGCCAGTCCAGAGCGCCCCCGTTGCGGCGGCGCCGGCAGCGGATTCCGATGCCGAAGCGACCCCGACCGCGGAATCCCTCGCGATGCGCGCGCCGAGCGCCGCGCGGCTGCCGGGCGCGAGCCTGTTCAATGACGACCTGCCCGCCGCGGGCCATGCCGGCGGCAGCGCGGTGCCGGCCGAGGCGCGGATCGAGGACGTCTCCAATCCCCGCACCGTCATCGGCAACGGGTCGCCTGCCAGCTGCACGAGCGCCGCGTTCGTGCGAGCGGTCGCGAGGGGTGGCGTGATCACCTTCAACTGCGGGCCCGCTCCGGTGACGATCGTTCTCTCCGCCACCGCGAAGGTCGTGAACGACGCAGCGGAAAAGATCGTCATCGACGGCGGCGGCAAGGTGACGCTCTCCGGCGGCGGCCAGCGCCGCATCCTCTACATGAACACCTGCGACCCCGACCAGGTGTGGACCACCCCCCATTGCCAGAACCAGGACCACCCGCGGCTGACGCTGCAGAACCTGACCTTCGTCGACGGCGCGGCACATGGGACGGGCGCGGCGGAGACGTATGGCGGCGGCGCGGTGTTCGCGCGAGGCGGCCGGCTCAAGATCGTCAACAGCCGTTTCTTCCGCAACCGTTGCGACCCCAATGGTCCGGACGTCGGCGGCGGCGCGGTGCGCGCGCTGGACCAGTTCGAGGGCCAGCCGCTGTACGTCGTCAACTCCACGTTCGGGGGCCGGAAGGACCTGGCCAACGTGTGCAGCAATGGCGGCGCGCTGTCGTCCATCGGCGTGAGCTACCACGTCTACAACTCGCTGTTCACGCACAACCGGGCGGTCGGCATCGGCGCCAACCCGGCGCGGGACGGCACACCGGGCGGCGGCAGCGGCGGCGCGATCTACAACGACGGCAATCGATTCCAGCTGGTCGTGAGCGGCAGCAAGATCGTGCAGAACCGCGCCAGGGAGGGTGGCGGCGCGATCTTCTTCGTCAGCAACGACCTGACGGGCACGCTGCGCATCACCAACAGCACCTTGCGCCTGAACCCCAGCGCCGGCTTCGAGACGCGCGGCTATCCCGGCATCTTCTACCTCGGCAGCGGCCTGCCCCTGATCACCGGCTCGAGCCTGCTTCCCTGACGGTCATGGGGCGCGATAACTTCGCGCCGCCACTTCCAGCTGCAGGGTGCGCGGGTCGGCCGTGAAGAACAGGCCGCCTTCGCGGATGGAGCGGCCCGGCAGGTAGTCGAACTCCAGTTCGCTGCGCTCCATCACTTCGGCGCCGCGCCTGACCGTGCCTTCGATGCGCAAAGCAGCCGCTGTGGCGCGGCTTTCGTTGACGGCCTGCACGCGCACCAGGAAGCGGCCCTGCTGCGGCTCGATACCGAGGATGCGGATGACGGGAGCGGGGGGCCGTGGGTCGCCGTTGCCGTCATGCAGCAGGTAACCGAGGCTGGCGAGCAGCAGCAGCAATCCGATCGCGGCCACGATCCATTCGGACAAGGGCGGCGAGGGCTCGCCCGCGCCAGCGTCCTGGCCAGGTTCGTGCGGATGTTCGTGTGCGCGCGTCATGTTCAAAGGATCAGGCGCGCGGCCGCGGCACCGATGGCTGCAGGAAAGCCCAGCACCGCGGTGGCCTGGAGCGCCGGCGCCAAGGCCAACCCGTCCAGCCGCCCGAAAGTCCACAGCATGTAGGCGCTGACGGCGAACGCGAGCGCATAGCCGACCACGCTGAAGCGCAGCAGCACGCTCACGCCGGAGGCCGTCCGGTGATCGTCGGGCCGCCCCCGGAAGGCGGCAGCGTAGGTCAGGACGTGCATCGCGACCAGCGAAGCGAGCATCAGCCCGCAGACGGCCAGGCTCGAGAGCTTGACGGCGATCAGCACCATCTCCTCCGTGGGCGCCAGGTTGAAGGCGAGGAACAATGCGCCCACCACCATGATGAACAGCTCGCTCCAGTAGGTGGCCACGCCGCCCCGGGTCGCTTGGGAGGCGTCGCGTTCACCGAGCTGGCTCTGGGACAGCAAGGCGCCGATGCTGGCCGGCACCGCCTGCAGGGACACCTTGCCCACCAGTTCGCGCATCGACATGCCGGGCCGCAGCTCCCCCAGCAGCCAGAGCACGAGTGCGGCCGCGACGAAGCCGACGGCATATGCGACCAGCGCGTCGACCACGTCGTCGCGCCAGCTGAACGTGGGTTCGAACCCGGCGTGCCACGAGAGCACGACCAGGAACGGGAAGAACAGGGCCAGCAGCAGCGCCAGCTTCCATGCCGGCATGCCGAATCCCAGCGACCACATCTCCATCGTCATGAGCAAGGGCAGGCCGAACAGCACCGCGCCGGCAAAGGCGCGCGCCAGGCCGCGGGCGAACCGCGCATCGGGCGTGCTGTTCTCCTTGCTCATGCGAACGACGATAGCACCACGGCTGGGCTGGCCGCGTCGGCAAGCGCCTACACGCAGCGCGGCGCCGCGCGCACATCTCGCGCGGCGGGCATGCCAACAATGGGACAGGACCACGCCAAGGAACGAAGGATGAAGGACGATCCGAACCGCCAGCCGCAGCCCTGGCATGCCGCCGACGAAAAGCCCAAGGCCCGCGCCCGCAAGGGTGCGCCCATCGGCACGCACAGCTTCACCGACCGCGGCATCGAGGTCGGGGTGCCGTCGCCGCAGGCGCATGAACCTGCGGAACGAAGCACGCCGGACGCACCGGGCGCCGAGGAGCCCGATCCGCTGGCGGAACCCCGCGCCGGCGGCGGCAGCGGCCCGCTCGGCCCGCGGCGCTGAAGCGCCGATGCATCGCCGGCATTGACCGATCCAATCACGCAGGGGCGTCGTTGCCCGTAGCATGGATGCATGCGACTGCGACGTTTCCCCTCCAGCCTCCACAAGACGCTCTCCTTCGCCGTGATCCACCTGGCCATCGCCGTGGTGGTGGGTTGGCTGTTCACGGGCGCCTTCGTGCTGGCCGGCGCACTGGCGCTCGTCGAGCCGGCGGTGAACACGGTCACGGGCCACTTCCTGGACAAGGTGCGCTTCGAGCGCGCCAGTCCGCGGCTGCAAGGCGTCTTCAAGTCGGGCCTGCTGGGAGTGTCGCACCTCGTCGTGGCCATCGGCGTGGGCTTGCTGCTCGGCGGCAGCTGGATCGCCGCAACGGCGTATGCGATCGTGGAGCCGCTGGCCAACGCGGTGGCGCACTACTTCTTCGAGCGGTGGTGGGAGCGGCGAAGCTTCGCCGGCCAGCCGGAGCCCGCCTTCACCTGATCGGCGCGTATGCCGCGGCGGTAGCGAAGGCCGAAGCTGTCGTGGTACGGAGGGAGAATCGGCGACGCCGCCTGCGCCGGTGCCTGCAGAATGGTCACCGTAAGCGGAGCAAGCATTGGCGCGGGTTCGCGCGGATGCCCACCTGCTTTTCCACAGGCTTCTCCACCGTTCCTGTGGGAATCATCCTACCGATGCCTACAGAATATTTCCGTGTTCCGCTGCGCGTGCTGCACTGCGACAACGAGCTCGTCGCCATCGACAAGCCGGCGGGGCTGCTGGTGCACGCGAGCGCGCTGGATGCGCAGGAAAACATCACCGCCGTGGATTTGTTGCGGCAGCAGCTGGGGGAGCGTGTCGCCCCGATCCACCGCCTGGACAAGGGAACGAGCGGAGTGCTGCTGTTCGCGCGACACGCCGACGCGGCCAGGAAATGGGGCCTTGCGTTCGAGAAGGGCGAAGTGGGCAAGCGCTACCTCGCGCTGGTGCGCGGGTGGCCAAACGTTGCGGGCCTGATCGAACAACCGCTCGCCCGCGACCCGGAGCTCCCCTCCACCGGACAGCCGCGCCTGCAGGCGGCGACGCGCTTCGAGCGCCTCGCGTGCTTCGACTGGCCGTTCAGCGTGGATCCGCGGCATGCCACGAGCCGCTATGCATTGGTCGCGGCGGAACCCCTCACCGGCCGCCGCCACCAGATCCGCCGCCACTTCAAGCACATTGCCCATCCGCTGGTGGGGGATGCGACGCATGGCAAGGGCGCGCACAACCGCGCGGTGGCGCAGTGGCTGGGAACGACGCGCTTGTGGCTGCACGCGCAGCGGCTGGAGCTGCCCACGCCACGCGGGCCCCTGGCCATCACCGCGGCGTGCGGGCCCGAATGGGCGCCGCTGCTTGCCGCCGCGGGACGCTAGCCGCGCGGCACGCGCCCCTTCACCTGCGGCGCGGCGAGGAAGTCGAAGTCGACGCCCTTGTCGGCCTGCAGCACGGTGTCGAGGAAGAGTTTGCGGTAGCCGCGATCGGCACGCGGCTCGTGCACCGGCTGCTGCTGCGCGCGGCGCGCCAGTTCCTCGTCGCCCACCAGCAGGCTGATCTCCCGTGCGCTCACGGAGAGTCGGATGCGGTCGCCGTTGCGCACCAGCGCCAGCGGGCCGCCGATCGCCGACTCGGGCGTGACGTGCAGCACGATGGTGCCGAAGGCCGTGCCGCTCATGCGTCCGTCCGAGATGCGCACCATGTCCTTCACGCCCTTGCGCGCCAGCTTGCGCGGCAGCGGGATGTAGCCTGCCTCCGGCATGCCCGGCGCGCCCTTGGGCCCGATGTTCTTCAGCACCAGCATGTCCTCGGGCTGCACGTCGAGGTCGTCGCTGTCGATGCGGTTGGCGAGGTCCTCGAGGCCTTCGAACACCACGGCGCGGCCTTCGTGCTCCATCAGCATCGGGTCGGCGGCGGACTGCTTGATGATCGCGCCGCCGGGGGCCAGGTTGCCCTGCAGCACCGCGATGCCGCCTTGCGGATAGATCGGGTTGTCGCGCG
>JAJNBO010000088.1 GCA_021156245.1 Ramlibacter sp.
GGCTGCGCGGCGAGCGGGCTGGGAGGCGCGCGTGTTCGAACAGGCCGAAGCGTTCTCCGAAGTCGGCGCGGGCATCCAGCTCGGGCCCAATGCCACGCGCATCCTGCAGGAGTGGGACCTGCTGGAGGGGGAGCTGGCGCGGACGGTGGTCGCGCCGTCGCGCCTGCGGGCGCGCGATGGAGTGGACGGCGCCGACCTGGCTGTGGCGGAGCTCGGCCCGGCCATGTTGCAGCGCTATGGCGCACCTTACCTGACGGTTCACCGCGCCGACCTGCAGGCCAAGTTGCTGCAAGCTGCCGGCGCGGCCGGCGTGCGCCTGCACACGGGCAGCCGGCTGGGCGCGGTGGAGGAACAGGGCAGCGTCGTCACCGCCCGCACCGGCCCGGCCCGGCTGGTGGAAGCCGAGGCGCTGGTCGCGGCCGACGGCGTGTGGAGCAGCCTGCGCGTGGACGTGGCCGGGGATGCGCCGACGCAGCCCACGGGCCAGCTCGCATACCGCGGCCTGGTGCGGCAGCAGGACTTGCCGGAAGCCTTGCGCAGCGACGAGGTGACGGTGTGGCTCGCGCCGCGCATGCACCTGGTGACCTACCCGGTGCGCGGCGGCGAGTGGCTCAACGCCGTGTGCGTGGTGGAGGGGACGCGGCCGGGGGACCCGCGCGACTGGGACTTCGCCGCCACCCAGGCCCAGCTCGAGGCGGCGCTGGGCGCGGTCTGCGGCGCCGTGCGGGAGCGCGTCGCGTCCGTTCCCGACTGGAGCTTCTGGGTGCTGCATGCGCGCCCCCCGGTGAGCTCCGCCGACGAGATGGCGCGTGGCCGCGTCGCGCTGCTCGGCGATGCGGCGCATCCGATGCGCCCCTATCTGGCGCAGGGGGCGGGGATGGCCATCGAGGACGCGCGCGAGCTGCAACGCGTGCTGGCCATCGCCGACGACCGCATCGTCGACGTGCCGACCGCCTTCCGCCGCTATGCCCTCAATCGATGGCAGCGCGTGGCGCAGGTGCAGGAGCGATCGATCCGCAACGGCACGATCTTCCATGCGACGGGGCCGCTGCGCATGGCCCGCAATGCGGCGATGCGGATGCTGGGGGACAAGCTGCTGGACCAGCCGTGGCTGTACAAATAGACGTCATTCCCGCGAGAGCGCGTCATTCCCGCGAAGGCGGGATTTTCACAGCTCCGTGCGCAGCTGCCAGATCTCCGGGAACAGCACGACGTCCAGCATCTTGCGCAGGTAGCTCACGCCGCCGGTGCCCCCGGTTCCGCGCTTGAACCCGATCACGCGTTCCACCGTGGTGACGTGGCGGAAGCGCCAGAGGCGGAACGCGTCCTCCAGGTCCGTGAGCTCCTCGCCCAGCTGGTACAGGTCCCAGTTCTGCTCCGGCGCGCGATACACGGCCAGCCACGCCTGTTCGACCTCCTTGCTGGCCTCGTACGGCTTCGTCCAGTCGCGCTGCACGTGCGAGGCCGGCACTGGCAGGCCGCGCCGCGCCAGCAGCCGCAGGGCCTCGTCGTAGAGCGAAGGGGCTTCGTGCGCCGCCCGCACGATCGCGAGCCGCGCCTCGTGGTGCTCGTGCGGCTTGAGCATGGCCGCATTCTTGTTCCCGAGCCGGAATTCGATGCAGCGGTACTGCCAGCTCTGGAAGCCGCTGGAGTTGGCGAGATAGGGGCGGATGGCGCTGTACTCCGGCGGCGTCATCGTCGCCAGCACGTCCCAGGCATGCACCAGCTGTTCCATGATGCGCGACACGCGGGCCAGCATCTTGAAGGCCGGCGGCAGCTGGTCCCGCGCCACCGCCGCGATCGCCGCATCCAGCTCGTGCAGCATCAGCTTCATCCACAGCTCGCTGGTCTGGTGCTGCACGATGAACAGCATCTCGTTGTGTTCCGGCGAGAGCGGCTTTTGCGCCTGCAGGATGGTGTCGAGCTGCAGGTAGTCGCCGTAGCTCATGTCGCGGCTGAAATCCAGCTGCGCGCGCTCGGCTTGCACGATCTCTTCCGGTTTCGGGGTGGGGTTCATGTCAGGTCACCGCGTGCTGTCTGTTGAATTCGTCGCGCCGCCATTCGCCGGCGTCGAGCACCTGCCACAGGTGCTCCACCGCATGCCAGACATCCTCGAAACGCAGGTACAGGGGCGTCAAGCCGAAGCGCAAAATGTCGGGCCGGCCGGCCCGGAAGTCGCCGATCACGCCGCGCGCTATCAGCGCCTGCACGATCGCGTAAGCGCCTTCGTCGCGCGTCAGGCAGACCTGCGATCCTCGCCGTGCGTGCTCGCGCGGCGTAGCCAGGCCCAGGCCTTGGCCGCCGCAGCGTTCTTCCACCAGCGCGATGAACAGGTCGGTGAGCGCGAGCGACTTGCGGCGCAGCGCCTGCATGCCGCCGTGCGGCTGCGCCGCCAGCACGGTGTCCAGCCCGCATTCGAGCGCCGTCATGCTCAGGATGGGCTGGGTGCCGCACAGGTAGCGCGCAATGCCGGGGGCAGGGCGATAGTCCGGCGTGAAAGCGAACGGCGCCGCGTGGCTCCACCAGCCGGCGAGCGGCTGCCAGAAGCGGTCGGCATGGCGGGGGTGCGCCCACACGAAGGCCGGCGCGCCCGGCCCGCCATTGAGGTACTTGTAGCCGCAGCCGATGGCGAAGTCGGCCTGCGCCCCGTGCAGGTCCACCTCCACCGCGCCGGCGCTGTGCGCGAGGTCCCAGACGACCAGCGCGCCCGCGGCATGGGCCGCGGCGGTGACGGCGCGCATGTCGTGCATCGCGCCGGTGCGGTAGTTCACGTGCGTGAGCATCAGGACGGCGGTGCGGCCATCGATGGCGGAGCCGAGTTCGTCCGCCTCCACCAGGCGCAGCGTCATGCCGCGTTCCCGGCACAGCGATTCCGCGATGTACAGGTCGGTCGGGAAGTTGCTGCGCTCGCTGACGATGGTTCGCCGCGAAGGCGCGTCGGCGTGCGCGATGG
Source organism: Ramlibacter sp. (assembly GCA_021156245.1). Taxonomy (GTDB): domain Bacteria; phylum Pseudomonadota; class Gammaproteobacteria; order Burkholderiales; family Burkholderiaceae_C; genus Ramlibacter. The sequence continues at coordinate 2,954 of JAJNBO010000088.1, forward strand.
ACAGGGCCGCGCTCAGCACCTTGAACAGGTTGATCGAGGTGCTGTCGGTGGCGACCACCTCGCCCGGCCGCGCGCCGACCAGCGTGCCGATCTTGTCGCCCAGCCGCTGCGGCAGCTCGAACCATCCCGCCGTGTTCCACGAGCGGATCAGCCCTTCGCCCCACTCCTGCTGCACGGCGTGCGCGATGCGCCCGGGTGCGGCCTTCGGCAGTGGGCCGAGGGAATTGCCGTCGAGGTAGATCACGCCTTGCGGCAGCGTGAACAGGTCGCGCAGCTCGCGCAGGGGATCCGCCGCATCCAGCGCGATGCAGTCCTGCAGCGTCGTCATGCCAGGGCCCTCAGCACGGCGCGCACCGGCGAAGCATCCGCGGTCATCAGCTTCAGCGGCAGCGCGATCAGTTCATAGTCGCCCTCCGGCACGTCGTCGAGCACCAGGTTCTCCAGCACGCGCAGTCCGCGGCGGCGGATCACCTGGTGGCTGTCCAGCGTCTTGCTGGCCGCCGGGTCGATGCTGGCGGTGTCGATGCCCACGAGGCGCACGCCGGCATCGGCGAGGCGCTCGATCGTCTGCGGGGAAAAGGCCGCGAGTTCCGGATCCCATCGGTCGACCGGCGCGTGTCCATAGGTTCGCACCAGCACGCGCGGCGGCAGGTCGTGCGCGGCATGCGCGATGTGCTCCCACTGCACGAGCGGCCCGCGCGAGATCGCGTGGATCACGCGGCAGCGCCCCAGGTAGGCGTCGAGGTCGACGGTGCCGATCGGCTGGCCCTGGGGGTCGTAGTGCAAGGGCGCGTCGGCGTGCGCGCCCACGTGCGGTGACAGCGTGATCGTGCTGACGTTGACGGGGCAGCCGGGCGCGATCGTCGCGGCCCACTGCTGGCGGTACGGCGTGTCGCCTGGAAAGACCGGAGCGCCTTCCGCGACCGGTGGAGAGATGTCCCAGAGTCGTGTCATGCGGCGGAGTTTGCGCCGCCCGATTCGCGCGTGGTGTCGGTTGGTTCCAACAGCCGGCAAAAATCCTTGAGGCTTAAAGCATCCCTGCCCCGAGGGGTGGCATGCCATGGCGCGCACGGGCCCGTTCGCAGCCCTGACTGCCGGGCTCCAGCTCACGGCAGGGGTTGGGACGCCACTCGTAGATGCCGCAGGCGGCACGCTCGCCTACCTTGCCCGTGAGCGCGGCACAGCGCACCGGCAGGTGGTCGGTGCCGCGCATGCGCCATGTATTCCCCGTGACTTCCACTGTCAAGCCGTCAGGAACGGTTCCGCCCTCCGATTGGAGTTCGTGCACGGAAAAGTCCACCCGGTAGGCGGCGCAGCAGGCGCCGCAGCGCAGGCAGGGGTCATCGGTTTCGGACATACGGGCGTCAACCCCAGGAAGCACGGGCACGTTGCGAAAGGGCTGTATGGAAATACAGCGCCACCACCACCACTTCCTTCAGGAGGCTTCCATGGAACTGCAGATCGCGCGCCAGATTATCGACACCCTGGCCCAAGGCATCCATCCCGTCACCGGCGAGGCCATGCCGGACGACAGCCCGTACAACGCGCCGCCGGTCATCCGGGCGCTCCACACCGTCGCGCGTGCCCTCGAAGGGGAGCAACCGGCGGCGCAAGAGCGGTCGCGCCGCGTGCCGAACGCGGGCAAGCCGTGGTCGGCGGCGGACGATTCCGCGCTCGAAACCGCGTTCGATGCGGGCATCCCGGTCAAGCAGGTCGCGCAGGAACTGGGCCGCACCGCCTTTGCCGTGGAGCAGCGGCTGATCAAGATCGGCAAGGTGGCCGCGCCGGCCGGCGGGGGGCGCTTCCCCGCGCCGGCATCCGCCAATTAGGGGAGTCGTGGCGGAGCCTTACTCCGCCACCTTCCCCAGCAGCAGGAACTCCATCAGCGCCTTCTGCACGTGCATGCGGTTCTCGGCCTCGTCCCACACCACCGATTGCGGGCCGTCGATCACTTCCGCTTCCACTTCCTCGCCACGGTGCGCGGGCAGGCAGTGCATGAACAAGGCGTCGGGCTTGGCCACGCGCATCATCTCGGCGTCGACGCACCAGTCGGCAAAGGCCTTGCGGCGTTCCTCGTTCTCCGCCTCGAAGCCCATGCTGGTCCAGACATCGGTGGTCACCAGGTCGGCGCCGCGGCACGCTTCCATCGGGTCCTTGAAGACCTTGTAGCTCTCGCTGCTGCGGATGCCCGCGATGTCCTGGTCCACTTCGTAGCCGGTCGGCGTGCTCACGTGCACGGTGAACCCGAGCAGCTCCGCCGCCTGCAGCCAGGTATTGGCCATGTTGTTGCCGTCGCCCACCCAGGCCACGACGCGCCCTCTGATGGAGCCGCGCTGCTCGATGTACGTGAAGATGTCCGCCAGGATCTGGCACGGGTGGAACTCGTTCGTGAGGCCGTTGATCACGGGCACCCGCGAGTGCTCGGCGAAACGCTCGATCTTGTCCTGCCCATAGGTGCGGATCATCACCAGGTCCACCATGCGGCTGATCACCTTGGCGCTGTCCTCGATGGGCTCGGCGCGGCCCAGCTGGCTGTCACCGGTGGTGAGGTGCACCACGGAGCCGCCCATCTGGTACATGCCCGCCTCGAAGCTCACGCGGGTGCGGGTGGACGCCTTCTCGAAGATCATCGCCAGCGTGCGGTCCGCCAGCGGGTGGTACTTCTCGTAGTTCTTGAACTTGCGCTTGATCGCCGCGGCGCGGCGGAAGATCCACTCGTGCTCCTCGGTGCTGAAGTCGCTGAACTGCAGGAAATGCCGGAGCGCCATCGTCGTCCTCACTCCGCGAGGAACGACTTCACCAGCGGCGCCAGGATGGCCACCACCTCGTCCGCCTGGGACTCGGTCATGACCAGGGCGGGCAGCAGCCGGATGACGCTGTCCGCGGTCACGCTGATCAGCAAGCCGGCGTCGGCCGCGCGCTGGGTCAGCACGCCGCACGGGCGCGCCAGTTCCACGCCGATCATCAGGCCCTGCCCGCGGATCTCCAGCACGCCCTTCAGGCCGCCCAGCTCACGCGCCAGCGCGCCCTTCAGGTGCGCGCCGACGCGCGATGCGTTCTCCAGCAGGCCATCCTCTTCCATGATGCGCAGCGTCTCGACGCCGGCGCGCATCGCCAGCGGGTTGCCGCCGAAGGTGGTGCCGTGGTTGCCTGGCTGGAAGATGTTGGCGGCGCGCGGCCCGGCCACCACCGCGCCGATCGGCACGCCCGAACCCAGGCCCTTGGCCAGCGGCATCACGTCCGGCACGATGCCGGCCCACTGGTGCGCGAACCATTTGCCGGTGCGGCCCATGCCGCATTGCACCTCGTCGATCATCATCAGCCAGTTGCGCTGGTCGCACATCTCGCGCACCTTCTGCAGGTAGTCAATGCGCATCTGGTTGATGCCGCCTTCGCCCTGGATGGTCTCGAAGAACACGGCCACGACGTTCTTGTTGCCATCGGTGGCCTGGCGCAACGCGTCGATGTCGTTCATCGGCACGCGGATGAAGCCTTCGACCAGCGGGCCGAAGCCTTGCTGCACCTTCTCGTTGCCGGTAGCGGACAGCGTGGCGATGCTGCGGCCATGGAAGGCCTTCTCGTACACCACGATCTCCGGCCGCTCGATGCCGCGGTCGTGGCCGAACTTGCGCGCCAGCTTCAGGGCGCCCTCGTTCGCCTCGAGGCCGGTGGAGCCGAAGAACACGTTCGTCATGCCCGACAGCTCTACCAGCTTGGCCGCCAGCTTTTCCTGGTTGGGCACGTGGTAGTAGTTGCTGCTGTGGATGATCTTTGCGACCTGGTCCTGCAGCGCGGGCACCAGTTTGGGGTGGTTGTGGCCGAGCGTATTGACCGCGATGCCGGCCAGCGCGTCGAGGTAGCGCTTGCCGTTGACGTCCCACACGTACACGCCTTCCCCCCGCTCCAGCGCCACCGGCAGCCGGCCATAGGTGTTCATGGTGTGGGGCGACGACGCCTCGATCTGTGCCATTGCGCGCTTCCTGTGTGCTTCCCAAATGAAATCGGCTCCATGCGGGTCCCCAGGAAGCTTGCTTTCCGGGGTCCACTGGTGAGCCGTTGGAGCACGATTGTAGGCACACGCCCTGCCTGCTTTGCTTGAGAATTCCGCATCACTGCGATGCCGCGCGGCGTGCGGCCGGCGGGCCTCGCAGGCCCTGACTCTTATATAAGATAGAATACTTGTGCGCTGCAGCAACCACGCTGCCCCGCGCGCCGAGACCCGCTACCCCATGGTCCCCAGCAACCCCAGCGAAGTGTTCATCCAGGGCGTGACCCGGGACGGGCGCACCTTCCGTCCCAGCGACTGGGCGGAGCGGCTGGCGGGCGTGATGAGCTCCTTCCGCCCCGGCGGCGCGCAGCCCGGCAGCCACCTGAGCTACTCGCCCTGGTGCATCCCCACCATGATCGACGGCGTCACGTGCGTGATCGTCAACCGCGCGTTGCGCGACCACGAGCCCATGGCGTGGGACTTCGTCATCAACTTCGCCAAGGACAACGAGCTGAAGGTCAGCGAGGGCAGGTTCGAGAAGTGAAAGCCCGCCCCCCTGCGCGGGAATGAAAAAGCCGCCCGAAGGCGGCTTTTTCACTTTTTTGCTTGCTGGCAGCGCACCCGGTTCAAACGGCGTGAAGCCTGGGCTTCACGGGCTGACCTGATGGGTAATCAGGCGGCCGCGGCGGCGGGCTGGAGGCCCTTGACCTTGGCGGAGAGGCGGCTCTTGTCGCGAGCTGCCTTGTTCTTGTGGAAGATGCCCTTGTCGGCAACCGTGTCCACGATGGATTGGGCCTTGGCGAAGAGTTCGGTCGCCTTGGCCTTGTCGCCAGCGGCGACGGCCTTCTCGACGTTCTTCACCGCGGTGCGGTACTTGGAGCGCAGCGAGGTATTGGCTGCGTTCAGCTTCACGTCCTGGCGCGCGCGCTTGCGGCCCGACGCGAGGCGGGGGTTCTTCTTCTTGGGTTTGGCAGAGGCCATGAAATAGTCCTTAGGTGTCTGAGGATGATGCCAGCAAAGCCCACCATTATAGCCCGCGGCCTTGACCCCGCCAACCGTGGGGGACCCCGGGCTACACTCGGCCGCGTGAGCCTGTTCAAAGCCGCCTCGACCGTCTCGGTCCTGACCCTCGCGTCCCGCATCACCGGCCTCGCCCGCGACGTCCTGTTCGCCGCCTTCTTCGGTCAGCCAGGCGTTCGTGCCGGTGCTCGCCGCCACCCGCGCCGAAGGCGGTGACGAGGGCGCCCGCCGGCTGGTGGACCACGTCGGCACCGTGCTGCTGTGGACACTGGTCCTGCTGTGCGTCCTGGGCGTCGTCGGGGCGCCCTTGCTGGTCTGGGCGCTGGCCAGCGGGCTGCGCAAGGACCCGGCGGCCTATGACGCGGCCGTGGTGATGACGCGCTACATGTTCCCCTACATCGGCTTCATGTCGCTGGTGGCGCTGGCGGGCGGCATCCTGAACACCTGGAAGAAATTCGCGGTTCCGGCGGCATCGCCCGTGCTGCTGAACGTCATGCTGATCGGCTCCATCGTGCTGGTGGCGCCCTGGTTCCAGCGGCACGGCATCGAGCCCATCTACTCGCAGTGCGTCGGCGTCATGCTCGGCGGCGTGTTCCAGCTGGCGATCCAGGTCCCGGCGCTGCGCCGCATCGGCATGTGGCCACGCTTCGGCCTGGCGTGGTCCGGCCTGCGCGAGTCCTGGACCGACCCGGCGACGCGCAAGATCCTCGGCCTGATGCTGCCGGCGCTGCTGGGCGTCAGCGGCGCGCAGATCTCCTTGCTGATCAACACGCAGATCGCCTCGTACCTGGCGGCCGGCAGCGTCAGCTGGCTCAACAACGCCGACCGGCTGATGGAGTTTCCCACCGCCTTGCTGGGCGTGGCGCTCGGCGTGGTGCTCATGCCCCAGCTCGCGGCCGCACGGGCGAGCCAGGACGACGAGCGCTATTCAGGCATGCTGGATTGGGGACTGCGGCTGGTGTTCCTGCTGGCCGTGCCGAGCTCGGTCGCGCTGCTCCTCTTCGGGGTGCCCCTGGTGGCCACGCTGTTCCACTACGGCGCGTTCACCGATGCGGACGTGGCGCAGGTCGCCTGGGCGCTGGCCGGCTACGGCACCGGGCTGCTCGGGATCGTGGCGATCAAGGTCCTGGCGCCGGGCTTCTATGCCAGCCACGACATGAAGACGCCGATGAAGATCGCGCTCGCCGCCCTGGTGGTCACGCAGCTGTGCAACATTGCCCTGGTGCCCTACCTGCGCCACGCGGGACTGGCCTTGTCCATCGGCATCGGGGCGCTCGTCAACGCCGGCGTCCTGTTGGCCATCCTGCTGCGGCGCGGCCGTTATCGTCCGCGTCCGGGCTGGGGCGTGTTCTTCCTGCAGGTGATCGCCGCGACCATCGTCCTCGGCGCCTTCCTGGCCTGGGCCTCGCAGGCCTTTCCATGGGTGCAATGGCGCGCCCAGGCGTGGCTCAGGGCAGCGGCAATGGCCGGCATGCTGGCCGCGTCGGCTGCGATCTATTTCCTTTCCCTCGCACTCACCGGCGTGAAGCTGCGTCAGTTTGTCACGCGATGAACGTCCGGCAACGTGTACCGTCTCCGACGGCTTGACGCCATCTAGCCCGTCCATTACAACGAACACATGTCGCTGCAATTCACTGCTCCCACGCCACTGGAATACTTCCGGATGCTGGTGCAGAGCGACGAACAGTTTCCGCTGCTCGAAGCTGCCGCCAGCGTGGCGCAGGACGAATACCCCGACCTCGACCTGCAGGTCGTGCTCGGCGACGTCGACCAGTTGCTGGCGCGGCTGAAGCGTCGCATCCCGGCCGACGCCGCGGCCCTGCAGCGGCTGCGCACGCTGAACCAGTTCTTCTTCCGGGACCTGAGCTTCGGCGGCAACGTCAACGACTACTGCGACCCGGACAACAGCTACCTCAACGTGGTGTTGCGCACCCGCCGCGGCATCCAGATCTCGCTGGCGGTCCTGTGGATCGAGCTGGCGCAGGGCATCGGCCTGCATGCGCGCGGTGTCTGCTTCCCGGGCCACTTCATGGTGAAGGTCAACCTGCCGAAAGGCCAGGTCGTGATCGACCCGTTCACCGGCCAGTCGCTTTCCCGCGAGGAGCTGTCGGAGCGGCTTGAACCGTACAAGCGCCGCAGCGGGCTGGTGGACGAATTCGAGGTGCCGCTCGGGCTGTACCTGCAGGCGGCGCCGCCGCGCGACATCCTCGCGCGCATGCTGCGCAACCTGAAGGAAATCCACCGCGCCCAGGAAGACTGGCAGCGGGTCATCGCGGTGCAGAACCGCCTTCTGATCCTGCTGCCGGATGCGTGGGCGGAATACCGTGACCGCGGGCTCGCGCACGCGGAGCAGGGCCATTCGCAACGCGCCGTGGAAGACCTGGAAACCTACCTTGTGCACGCGCAGGACGCGCTGGACATCGACGCCATCGCCGACCGCGTGGCCGACCTGCGCCGCGCCAAGCAGTAGAAGGCTAGGCCGTCAGGCGGCGGTGCGCACCAGCGGATGGAGCGGCCGCGCGCCGCGCAGCACCGACCCGCGGTTCACCGATGCCAGCACGCTCTCGCGCGTGCGCACTTCGGCCGCGGGCAGAGGCTTGAGCACCGGCCGCAACCAGTCCAGGATGGGCGCCCACTGCGCCAGGTCGGTGGCGATCTTGTCGGGAGCCACGTCGAACAGGGTCAGTCCCCGCTCGAGGCTGCGCACGTAGTGCTGCGTCTCGCGCAGCATGCCCACCATCTCCACCTTGTGTTCGCCCGCCCAGGCGCGCAGCGTGTCCGCGGCGTTCGTGCGGCCGTCCACCCGCATGCCCACCGTCGCCACGCGGCACTGGCCCTTGACGATGCGCGGCAGCGTCATGAGTTCGGCGATGCACGCGGCGGCCGACTCGCGGTCGAAGAGGGAGGGGCACACCGGGATCACGATGGCATCGGCGAACATGACGATGCGCGCCAGCTCGAAGCCGTGCAGCCCGCCGGGCGTGTCCAGCACCACGTGCGTGATGCCGGTGGGCACCCGCAGCACGTTCTTCTGGTCGATGGTCCAGGGGGCGATGGCGGGAAGCGAGGGGTCGCGCCGGCGCAGCCAGCTGCGGCTGGATTGCTGGCGGTCGATGTCGCCCAGCATGACGGCGAGCCGTTCGCGTGCGCACCATGCGGCCACGTGGGCGGCGAAGGTGCTCTTCCCGCTCCCTCCCTTGCGGTTGACGACCGCGACGACGGGCATGACTTCTCCTCGGGTTGGAGAGCCAGTTTCGGCCAGGAAGGGCGGCAAGTCCAGCCTGGCGCCCTCGCGGGGCGCTCCGGCTTTTGTAGCGGCGCAACGGCCTGCCGCCTGTCGCCCGGAGGACGCCGTCCGCCGCCGGCGGACGCGGAAAGTGTCAGCCGACGGTTACGGGTGCGCCCGCGCCGCGAGCGCCGATGCGGCCGATCTCGTGCACCTGCTCGCCTTGCGCGCGCAGGGTCGCCACCACCGCCGCGGTCTCCGCCGGAGACACGACCACCACCATGCCGATGCCGTTGTTGAACGTGCGGTTCATCTCGTGGTCGTCGATGGCGGCGGTCTGCTGCAGCCAGGCGAACAGCTCCGTGCGCGGCCAGCTGCCCGCCTTCAGGTGCGCGGCCAGGCCTTCGGGCAGCACGCGCGGGATGTTCTCCAGCAAGCCGCCACCGGTGATGTGGGCCAGCGCCTTGATGCCCGGGTGGGCGGCCAGCGCGGCCAGCACCGGCTTCACGTAGATGCGCGT
>JAJNBO010000089.1 GCA_021156245.1 Ramlibacter sp.
CACCGCGATCATCGGCAGCACCGTCGGCGTGAAGTAGGCCATGCGCAGGAAGGCGCGGCCGGCGATGCGCTCGTTCACCCACAGCGCCATGACGAGCGCCAGGCCGATCGACAGCGGGATGGTGGCGCCGGCGAACCAGAGGTTGTTGCGCACGGCCTGCCAGAACACGGGGTCCTCCACCATGCCCTGGTAGTTGGCCAGGCCCACCCACGCCGGCGGGCGCGCGCCCTTGGGCGTGGAGTGGAAGCTGTCCCAGAAGGTGGCGGCCGTCGGCCAGTGCGTGAACGCCACCAGCAGCAGCACCGCCGGCAGCAGCAACAGCCAGGCATGGACTGCCGTGTGGCTGCCGCCGGCCGCCGCCGCGCCCCGGCCCTTCACTTGTACGCGCGCAGGATGCGGTCGGCTTCGCGCTGGGCGTCCTGCATGGCCTGGGCCGGCGTCTTGGTGCCGGTCAGCGCCGCCTGCAGCCCGTCGTTCAGCGCCTTGGTCACGCGCTGGTTGTCATGGGTTGAGAACTCAGCCACGGAATGTTCCAGCTGGTCGCGCGCGACCAGCGCAGGCGGGAAGTCGCGGCCGTACTTGCGCAGCGTGTCCGTGCCGTAGGCAGCGGAAGAGACGGCGACGTAGCCGGTGTCCATGCTCCATTGCGCGGCGCGCTCCGGCTGCGTCACCCACTTGATGAACTTGAAGGCGGCCTCCTGCTGCGCGGGCGTTGCCTTCTTGAAGATGTGGAAGTTGCCGCCGCCGGTGGGCGAGCCCTTGCGGGTGTTGCCGGGGATCATGGCCACGCCGAAGTCGAACTTGGCGTTGTTCTTCACGTTGGTCAGGTTGCCGGTGGTCGTGTACATCATGGCCACCTTCTTCTCGAAGAAGTCCTTGGGCGTGGTGCCCCACTCCACCACGCCGGGCGGGTGGATGCCGGCCTTGCCCAGGTCCACCCAGTACTGCAGGGCCTCGATCACCTTCGGGTCGTCGAACTTCACCTGCGTGCCGGCCTCGTTGGCGAGGATGGCGCCGTTGGTGGTGGTCAGCGTCTGGAACAGCCAGTACGGGAAGCCGCTGGACGGGATCTGCACGCCCCACTGCGTGACCTTGCCGCTGGCGTCCTTCTTCGTCAATTTGGTCGCCGCCGTCTTCAGGTCGGCCCAGGTCTGCGGCGGGCGGTTCGGATCGAGGCCCGCTTCCTTGAACAAGTCCTTGTTGTAGTACATGACCACGGTGGAGCGCTGGAAGGGCACGCCCCAGGTCTTGCCGTCGGTGCGGCTGTTCATCATGAAGGCCGGATAGAAGCTGGCCAGCCACGCCTTGTCGTCGGCGGTCTTGACGAAGTTGTCGATGGGAACGATCGCGTCCTCGTCGATCAGCGTGAACATGTCGGTGGACAGCAGCACCGACGTGACCGGCGGCGTGCCGGACTTGTGCGCCGTCAGCGCCTTCACCAGCGTCTCCTGGTAGGTGCCGGCATAGATCGGCGTGACCTTGATGCCGGGGTTGGCCTTCATGAAGTCGGCCGCGAAGCCGTCGATGGTCTTGGCGATCGCCCCGCCCACCGCCACCGGGTAGAAGAAGGAGATCTCGGTGGTCTGCGCGCGCGCGGGGGCCCACGCCAGCGAGGCGGCGACGGCCGTGGCCGCCAGGAGGTGGTTGAAATGCTTGCGTTGCATGGCGGGAGTCTCCTTCGTTGTCGTGAAAGTTCCGTGTCAGGCCAGCCGGCGGCCGTCGGCGTCGAAATGATGGGCGCCGGCGGTCGGCCAGTCCAGCCGCACCTCGCTGCCCGCGGCCAGGTCGGCCTGGCCTTCGGTGCGCACCGTGAGCGTTTCGCTGCCGACGACGCAATGCGCGATCAGGTCGGCGCCCAGGTACTCGATGCTGCGGACGGTGGCCGGGACGCGGCCGCCGAGCGTCACGGCTTCGGGCCGCATGCCGAGCCAGTGCGCTGCGCGGCCGGCGGGCACGTCGCTGCCGGCGATGCGGTCGCCGTCCAGCCGCAACAGGTTCATGGGCGGCGTGCCGATGAAGCGCGCCGCGAACGTCGTCTGCGGTTGCGCATAGAGCGTGCGCGGCGTCGCCGCCTGTTCGATGCGCCCGCGGTTCAACAGCACCACCTGGTCGGCCATGCTCATGGCCTCGGCCTGGTCGTGCGTCACGTAGACGACGGTGAGGCCCAGGCGCTGCTGCACCTGCCGCAGCTCGGTGCGCATCTCCTGGCGCAGCTGCGCATCCAGGTTGGACAGGGGTTCATCCATCAGGCAGACCTTGGCCTGCGCCACGAGGGCGCGGGCCAGCGCCACCCGCTGCTGCTGGCCGCCCGAGAGCTGGGAGGGCTTGCGCGCGAGCAGCGACGACAGGCCCAGGAGGTCCGCGGTCTCGGCCAGGCGCCTCGCGATTTCGGCGGCGGGCATCTTGCGCACCGAGAGGCCGAAGGTGATGTTGTCGGCCACGCTCAGGTGCGGGAACAGCGCGTAGTTCTGGAACACCATCGCCACGCCGCGCTGCGCGGGCGGCAGCGCGGTGACGTCGCGCCCGTCGATCAGCACCTGGCCGCTGGACGCGGTCTCCAGGCCCGCGATGATGCGCAGCGTGGTGGACTTGCCGCAGCCGGAGGGACCGAGCAGCACGCAGAAGCTGCCCGAGGCGATCTCCAGGTCGATGCCCTCGAGGGCGGCGGCTGCGCCCCAGTGCTTGGTCACGCCGGTCAGGCGGATGGATGACATCGGGCGAGTATAGGAAAGGGTTGTGGCGGCCAGCCGAGGGTTTCGGGGGATTGCTTCGATCAGCGATCCCGCATGGACCGCGCCAGCCAGGCGATCTCGTTCGTCCAGATGCCGCCCGCATAGCCGGGAGGAAGCCGCGCCAGGTCCTCGGGCGTATCGATGCCGGTCGTGAAGCCACCGCCGTAGGGGCCCACCGCGACGATCTCGCTTCCGGCCGCCTGCATGCGGCCGTGGAAGCGGTGCGGCCAGCCCCACATCAGGAAGGCCAGGTTCACGGGCACGAGCACGACGGACCGCTCGCAGGCCCTGGGGACGTGACCGCTCCAGCCGAGGGCCAGGTAACGCAGCAGGCAGGACTTGAGGCTCGCGCGTGACGCGGTGCGCACGTCCGGCAGCAGGCGACGCACTTGCGCCACGGGCTCGTCGCCGCCATACACGGCCACCGCCTGGCGTTGGGCTGCCGGCAACCGGCCCAGCGCCGCCGCCAGGCGGGTGCCCTCCGTGGCGTCCCGGCTCTTCACGTTGACCAGGAAGCGCCGGCCGGGAAAGGCCGCGAACACTTCGTCCAGCGAAGGCATCAAGCCGACGCCGCGGCCGCGGAACGGATAGGTCCTGCCGCCGTCGGCCGTGTAGCCGTAGCCGACGTCCAGCCGCTTCAATTCCGCCATCGAGTGCGAACGCGTCTCGCCGCGGCCGTCGGTCCGGCAGTCCAGGGTCCAGTCGTGGAACACGGCGAAATGCCCGTCCGTGGTCGGGTGCACGTCGATCTCGACGACGTCGGCGCCCGCCTCGAAGCTGGCGCGGATCGAAGGCAGCGTGTTCTCCAGCAGCGCATGCTGCGGCGCGAGCATGCGCTGCGCGGTGCAGGTGTCGTTCTGCAACCCGCGCTCGTCGAAGCGCTGCGCGACGCCGCGGTGCGCCAGCAAGGCGGGGTCCCCCGGGGTCGGCGGCGCGACGTCGCGGTTGCCCCACCACAGGAGCAGTGGAGCCGCTGCAACGGCGAGGAGGACGAGTCGTGTTGGGCGCATGGCGTCGGATGGGGGGCGAGTATGTCGCGCCGTCCGCCGGGAGACAATGCGCGGCAGGGGGAAGTGTGTCTCTGAGTTTTGCAGCGTTGCGTGCCGAGTGCGCGGCCTTGATCCGCCGGCCGCTGTTCCGCGAAGGCGTGGTCGATGCCGTGCCCATGGCGATCGGCATCGCCGCCTGGGGCTTGGTGGCCGGCGTGGCGATGGCCAAGAGCGGCATGGGCGTGCCGCTGGCCATCCTGATGTCCATCATCGTCTACGCGGGCTCCGCGCAGATCGCTTCGCTGCCCTTGATCGCGGCCGGTGCGCCCATGTGGGTGGTCTGGGCCATGACGCTTTGCGTCAGCCTGCGCTTCATGGCGTTCAGCTTCCATTACCGCCCGTATTTCGCCCACTTGCCGCGCCGCCAGCGGGTCGCGCTCAGTTTCCTCATGGGCGACAGCAGCTTCGCCCTGTTCATCCGGCGTTTCCCCGAGGCGAGCCCGGGGCCGAGATACCAGGACTACTTTCTCGGCGGTGCGCTCGTGACCTTCGGCGTGTGGCAGGTGACGATCATCGCCGGCATCCTCATGGGCCACGGCATTCCGGCCGCGTGGAACCTGGGCTTCGCGGGAACGATGGCGCTGCTCGCTTTGACCTGCACCCAGTTGCGCAACCCGGTGACCTGGCTGGCGGCGGCCGTCGCTGCCTGCGCGGCGGTGGCTGCGTATGCGTTGCCGCTGAAGCTGAACATCATCGTGGCCATCGCGGCGGCCGTTGCGGTCGGCGTGCTGGCCGACCGCGCGACCGTGCCGCGCGGGGGACCGAAGCCGTGAGCGGACTGGAGATCTTCACCACGACCCTCGGCATGGCTGCCATCGCCTGGGCGTGCCGCGCCTTCTTTCTGCTGCCGAAGGAGGAGCTGCCGATGCCGCAATGGCTTCGCGAAGGGTTGCGGTATGCGCCGGTGGCCGCGCTCGCCGCGGTGGTGGCGCCGGAGCTGGTGTTGACGCAAGGGCAGCTGGTCGACACGTGGCGGGATGCCCGCATCTTCGGCGCGCTGGCGGGCCTGGCGTTCTATGCGTGGCGGCGCAGCCTGTTCGGGACCATCGTCTGCGGAACCGCCGTGATGCTCGCGCTGCGCTTCGGGCTGGGTTGGTAGCCCGGGCGCAGGATCGCTCAATTCGCGGCGAAGCAGTAGAACTTGCCCGAGCCGCCGGTGCGCACCAGCGCCTCCTGGCTGCAGCCGGCGGACTGGTGCGAGAAGTTCCACGAACGCGCCCAGTTCTCCGGCAGCGGGCCGGAGCGGTCGTGGTGCCCGACGATCGCCGATCCGTCCGTGCTGCTCGTCCAGGACTTGCAGGTGGTGTCCGTCTGCGGTGCGAACGCGGTTCCGTCGGAGCGGGAGCCGGTGAGGATGTCGTGCTCGTTCGGCGTGTCGCCGCGGCCGCGCACCACCATGCCGCGCTCGTCCAACGCGGTTTCCTTGCCCAGGTTGTTGCCGTTGTGCAGGTGATCGAGGTTGCGGGCCACCAGCACGCCCTTGGCGTTGTACCAGGGGCCGTTGCCGATGCGGTCCCGTGCATTGACCGCCGGCACCGCGGGGTTGTTGTTGGCGGCGAAGGTCGGCGGCGTGCTGAGGTACGCACGCCAGGTGCGCCCGCCGTGGCCGGCCGCGGCGGCCAGTCGCTGGCAGTGCGCATCGGCGCCGGCCAGGCCGCCGAGATCGGCCCCGCGACCGGAGCCGGCGCTGGTGATGAAGAAGCTCATCGGTCCCGTGCTGCTGGTGAGCGACGCGCAGGACGCGAGCAGGGCCATGGAAGCGAAGGCGGCGGCGAGGGGGCGGTAGCGCATGGGAAATCCTTAGGGAGGGACGCGACGAATTACGCATCACGCGGAGGCCGCGCGGCCTCAGGGTCATCCCTAGCGAAACCGTTGGAATAAACGCGGCCGATAAACTTCCACCGCAAGCAATGGAGGAATGGCATGCAGGAGCACCGGGTCTTCACGACGCCTTTCGCCAAGGTGTACCCGCTGTACGTGCAGAAGGCCGAGCGCAAGAACCGCACCAAGGCGGAAGTCGACCAGGTCATCCGCTGGCTGACCGGCTATGACCAGGCCGGGCTGCAGCGACACATCGACCAGGCAAGCGACTTCCGGACGTTCTTCGACAACGCGCCCGCCATGCACCCGAACCGTGCGCTCATCACCGGCGTGGTCTGCGGCGTACGCGTCGAAGACGTTGAGGACCCGCTGATGCAGAAGATCCGCTGGCTGGACAAGCTGGTGGACGAACTGGCGAAGGGCCGCAAGATGGAGAAGATCCTGCGCTGACCGGCGGCTGGCGCGTCACGCCTTCGCACCGAAGCGCGCCGCGGAACGTTCGAGGGCCTTGGCGGCTTCGGCTTCGCGCGTGCGGGGCTCGGCGCGCGTGACGAGCGACTGGATCAACGTTCTCGCCGACGCCGCCACTTCTTCCACCGCACGGTCGAACGCTTCCTGGTTGGCCCTGGACGGCACGTTGAAGCCGCTGAGCTTGCGCACGAATTGCAAGGACGCGTCGCGGATCTCGAGCTCCGTCGCGGGCGGTTCGAAGTTGAAGAGGGTCCTGATGTTCCGGCACATGGCTCAGCTCCTGCGGTGACAGCCGCCTCCATGGTACGCACGTCTAGGCCGCCATCGCGATCAGCGCCGCCGCGGCCAGCGACAGCACGGAGACGCCCACCCAGATCATGAGCGCGGTGGACGGGTCGAGCGGCGACAGCGTCATTTCCGGATCTCGAAGATCAGGTTGAACGGGGTTTCGGCGGCGCGCCGGAAGTGCGTGAACCCCGCCTTGCGGAAGACCTCCTGCAGCCGCGCGGGGCCGGCCTGCGCGCCCAGCACCACCTTGGCGCCTTCGCTGATGGCATGCGCGCAGCAGATCACCGTGGACGACGAGTAATAGAGCTGCGCGACCGTGCCCGCGTTGTCCTCGACCCGGTCATTGGCGAAGGGTTCAACCAGCAGCACCGTTCCGCCAGGCGCGAGCGTGCTGGCCGCGTGGCGGGCGGCCGCGACAGGGTCGCCCAGGTCGTGCAGGACGTCGAAGAAGCAGATCAGCCCGTAGCGCCGGTCCGGATAGTCCGTGGCGCGCGCCACCTCGAAACGCGCGCGGTCGCCGGCGCCGGCCGCGTCCGCGTGGCGGGCCGCCTCGGCGATGGACGCCGCATGCGTGTCGAAGCCGTGGAAGCGCGAGTCGGGAAAGGCCTGCGCCATCAGCAGCGTGGAATGGCCGTGGCCGCAGCCGACGTCCGCCACGTCGATGCCCGCCTGCAGTTGTTCGATCACGCCGTCGAGCGCCGGCAGCCACTGCGGCACCAGCGCGGCCTTGTAGCCGTTGCGATAGAAAGCAGCGACGCCGCACGCCATGCGCTGGTCGTGCTCGCCCCAGGCGACGCCGCGCCCGGTGCGGAAGGCTTCCAGCGCCTTGGGTTCGTCGAACCACATGGACGCCGGCACGTTCCAGGCGCTCGGGATGTAGCAGGGGCTGTCCTCGTCGGCCAGCACCGCGGCCTGCTCGGGCGACATCTCGTAGGTGTCGCTCATCGCGTGGTAACCGAGGTAGCCCGCCGCCGCCTGCGCGTTCAGCCATTCCCGCACGTAGCGCTCCGCGCATTGCGAACGCGTGGCGACTTCCCTGGCGCTCAGCGGCCCTGCGCCGGCGAGGGCGCGGTACAGGCCGAGCTTGGCGCCCAGGCTGACCATGACGCCGACGTAGCCGGCGGCGATGTCGTTGATCGTGCGCAGCGAGAAGGCGGCCAGCTTGTCCTGGTCGGCCGGAGATGATGCATCCATGGTGGTTTCCTCGAGTGGGTTGGGGGTGGATGGATCATTCCCGCCGGCCCTCGCGCCGCACAGAGCCGGAATGGCCCGGGAACGGTCCGTTCGTGCCAACCCCCTGCAACTTCCGCACGGCAGGAGCTATCCTCCGTCGCCATGGCGAAGACAGCCCTCCACGTCGGATCGAGCCCGCTGCACGTGAGCCTGCTCGCGTTGCCGGAGGCGTCGGTGTCCACGCTGGCAGGCCTGTTCGACGTGCTCAACGGCCCGCAGCTCCTGGGCCTGGCCGGTCCCGAGGCGCATCCGCCCTTCCGCACCGAAGTGGTCGGCGAGAAGAAGGGGATGCTCGCGATGGCCAGCGGCGTCCCGTTCGAGGTGAAGCGCAGCTTCGAGGAGGTCGATGCCACCGACATCGTCATCGTGCCCTCCGTGGTGCTCAGGGAGGAGGGCTGGGTGAAGGGGCGCTATCCCGGTCTGCTGGCGTGGCTCGCCCGCATGCACGAAGCGGGTGCGATGCTGTGCTCCGCCTGCTCGGGCATCTTCC
>JAJNBO010000090.1 GCA_021156245.1 Ramlibacter sp.
TGCACGGCGCAGCGCGACGAGGCTGCGCGGCTGGCATGCTTCGATGCGTGGGCACGCGCGCAGCGGGCGCCGGCGGCCGCAGAGCAGGTGACCCTGGCGGAGAAAAGCAGCGAGCAGCCGCAGGAGGAAACGGGCTGCCACGACGCGCCTGCGTCCGAGCTGTCGCGATTCTGGGAACTGGAGCGGCGCACCAGCTGCGGCCGGTTCGGCTTGCGCGGCTACCGGCCCCTTTCCCTGTCCCTGGTCACGGCCGACACGGTGAACCGCCAGCCGACGTCGGACAACCCCGCCAACAGCGCCGCGGGTCCACGGCCTTATCGAACTTTCGAGACGCGCATCCAGCTGTCGGTGCGCAGCAAGCTGGCCGAGGGCGTGCTGCGCAATGACGATGCGGCGCGGGACTCCCTGTGGTTCGCCTACTCGCAGCAGTCGTACTGGCAGCTGTTCACGCGCGAGCTGTCGCGCCCGTTCCGCAGCACCGACCACGAGCCGGAGGTCTTCTACGTGTTCCCGGTCGACCAGCCGATCGGAGGCTCGGGGTGGCGGCTGCGGTATGGCGGTATCGGCCTCGTGCACCAGTCCAACGGCCAGAGCCTGCCGTACTCGCGAAGCTGGAACCGCGCCTACCTGATGGCGGGCGCCGAGCACCATCGCGGGCTCACGCTCCAGGGCAGGGTGTGGAAGCGCCTGCCGGAGGACGCCGCGGACGACGACAACCCAGGCATCAGCGACTACATCGGCCGGGCCGAGCTGATGGCGGGCTGGGCGAGCGATCGCGGTCAGCGCTGGACGTTCACCTGGCGAACGCCGCTGAACCGGCTGGACCGCGGATCGGCGCGGCTGCAGTGGCTGGTGCCGGTCCGCTCCCCGAAGAGCGGCACGCGCTTCGGCAACCTCAATGTGCACACGCAGCTGTTCACCGGCTACGGCGACTCGCTGCTCGATTACAACCGTCCGCGCACGACGCTCAGCGTGGGCCTGAGCCTGTTCGACTGGTAGCGCCCCTGCATCGGAGCAGGCTATCCTGCCGGGATGGACATTCCTCCCGACATCGTCGCCGCGTTCGCGCCCACCGGCCGCCTGCGCGCATCGATCAACACCGGCAATCCGATCCTGGCCGCGCCCGATGCGGCAGGCGGCGCGAAAGGCGTTTCCGTCGACCTGGCGCGCGGCTTCGCCGAGCGGCTGGGCGTGGGGCTCGAGCTTGTCGTCTTCGACACCGCCGGCAAGTCGGTGGACGCCGTCACCTCGGAAAGCGCCGACATCGGCTTCTTCGCCATCGATCCCAAGCGCGGGGAAGGCATCCATTTCACGGCCCCCTACGTGCTGATCGAGGGCTGCTATGCGGTGCGCACCGGATCGCCACTGGTGGCCAACGAGCAGGTCGACCGCGCGGGGCAGCGGGTGGTCGTGGGCAAGGGCAGCGCGTACGACCTGTTCCTCAGCCGCGCGCTGGCAGAGGCGACGATCCTGCGTGCACCCAGTTCGCCGGCGGTCACGGAGTTCTTCCTGGAGCACCAGGCCGACGTCGCGGCAGGCGTGAAGCAGCAGCTGCAAGCCGATGCGCAGCGGCTGGGCGGCCTGAGGCTGCTGCCGGGCCGCTTCATGGTGATCCAGCAGGCGATGGGGTGTCCGCGCGGGCGCGGCAGCGCGGCGGCAGCGGTGCTGTCCGAGTACGTGGAGGAGATGAAGCGCAGCGGCTTCGTGGCGGGCGCGCTGCAGCGGCACGGCATCGCCGGCGCCGCAGTGGCTCCGGCGGCCTAGGGGGCGCGCTCTCGCTCGGACGCACGCAGCCCTGGCTTCAGCCGATCCAGTCGTGGCGCCGCGGCGAGCGGCCGGCGAAAGGCAGCCGGCGCAGCAGCGGCGGGACGTCCTGCCCCGTGGCCGCCCTTGCCACCAGCAGCGTCCCCAGCAGCGATGCGACCACCCGCACCGGGACGGATGGATGCCGCCGCGTGGCGATCCACAGCCCCAGGCCGGCAGCGAAGGCGAGCCAGTGCTCGCCAGGGACGTTGGGGCGCGTCGCGTCGTAGCGCTTCATCTTCTCAAGCAGTCTTTCGGCCATGACAAATCTCGTGGTTGGACGGAAAGATTCTGCGCAAAAAACTGGCGGCGGTGGGGTGCTGTATCGGCCGATCGCGATCTCGCCGACAATTCACGCCATGGACGCTCAACCTGCCCGCGCCGGCAACTCGATGGCAACCCAGTGGCTCCTGAACATCGGCCACGCCGTGGACCACATGTTCCTGCTGATCTTCGCGACCGCGGTGACGAGCATCGCGGCCGATTTCGGCATTGCCCGGTGGGAAGACCTCATGCCCTACGGCGTGGCGGCCTTCTTCTTCTTCGGCATCGGCTCCTTGCCGGCCGGGCGGCTGGGCGACCATTGGGGCCGCCGCAAGATGATGACGGTGTTCTTCTTCGGAATGGGCGCCTCCGCGTTGCTGGTCAGCGTGACGCAGACGCCGCTGCAGATGGCCGGGGCGCTGGCCTTGCTGGGCTGCTTCGCCTCGATCTACCACCCGGTGGGCATCCCGATGCTGGTGCAGAAGGCGGTGCGCCCCGGCCTCACCATCGGCATCAACGGCCTGGTCGGCAACCTCGGGGTCGCCGTGGCCGCCGTGACGA
Organism: Ramlibacter sp.; assembly: GCA_021156245.1. Classification (GTDB taxonomy): domain Bacteria; phylum Pseudomonadota; class Gammaproteobacteria; order Burkholderiales; family Burkholderiaceae_C; genus Ramlibacter. Next base: position 2,629 of record JAJNBO010000090.1, read on the forward strand.
CCGGCTTCCTCGTCAAGTACCTGGACTGGCGCATGGCGTTCGCCATCCCCGGCGCGCTGTGCCTGCTGCTGGGCGGCGCGTTTGCCTTGCTGGCGACGCCCGAACAGGGCGCGCCCGCGAAGAAGAAGGTGAGTGCTCCCGTGGTGCTGCCGGGCGTCTCGGTGTCCAAGCTGCTGCTGGTGATGACGGTGGCGGCCACCAGCGGCAGCCTGCTGTTCAACTTCTCGACCAACAGCAACTACGAGATGCTGTCCGAGCGGCTGCGCAGCATCCTGCAGGATCCCGCGCGGCTCGGCGCGTTGCTCGCGCTCACGTACTCGGCTGCCTCGGTGGCGCAGCTGGTGGTCGGGCACCTCATCGACCGCATGCCGCTCAAGGGCCTGTACCTTGCCGTGGTCTCCGCCCAGGCGGCGCTGCTCGCATTGGCGACGATGGCGGACGGGTGGGTGTTCTACGCGCTGCAGTTCCTGTTCATGACCGCCATCTTCGGCGCGATCCCGTTCACCGACGCGATGATCGTGCGCTTCGTCGACGACAGCATGCGGTCGCGCGTCTCGGGAATGCGCCTCGCCGTGTCGCTGGGGGCGAGCTCCCTGGCCGTCTGGCTGATCGGCCCGGTGGTGAAGCAGGCCGGTTTCGCGACGCTCCTCGGGGTCATGACGGCCACCGCCCTCCTGTCGCTCCTGATCCTCAGCCAGCTTCCGGCCACGCCCGCCCCGAAGCGCCAGCAGGCGATGGCCGATCCGGCGGGCAAGGCGGCCTAGCTCTGTGCGCCTGTATGGCTGGCCGGGCCAGTACAGGAGGCGGTGTGCTGTGCGGGCCGCGTGTCGACGGGCGCGCTAGGCTGGCGGGATGATCGAAAGCCTGGCCCCGCTTGCCACCTACTGCGCCCTGATGTCCGCGACGCCGGGCCCCAACAACGTGATGCTGGCGGCGTCGGGCGCCAACTTCGGCTACCGCAGGACGCTGCCGTACCTGCTGGGCATCAACGCGGGCGTGTTCGCGCTGACCATCGTGGTCTGCCTCGGCCTCGGCGCCGTGTTCGCACGCTACCCGCAGGTGCACGGCGCGTTGAAGATCGCGGGTGCGCTCTACCTGGTCTGGCTCTCGTGGAAGCTTGCCTTCGCCCGGCTGGGCGACAAGGCCGCGGTGGGCACGCCGCTGTCGTTCGTGGACGGGGCCACCTTCCAGCTGGTCAACCCGAAAAGCTGGATGAAGGCCGTGACGCTTGCATCCGTCTTCATGCCCGTTGGCATGCATCCGGCGTTCGGAGCCATGGTCGTGGCCATCGTCAGCCTGGCGATCGGCTTCCCCCTGGTCTCGATCTGGGCCCTGTTCGGCGTGGCGATCCGGCGCTTCCTGGACACGCCGCTGCGGCTTCGCCTGTTCAATGCGGTGATGGGGCTGGGCTTGCTCGCGCTGGCGGTCACGCTGCTGCTTTGACCTCCAGGAAGCGATGGAGCGCGGCGACGACGGCCGCGCCTTCCCCGATGGCCGCGCCGACGCGCTTGGTCGAGCCGGCGCGGACGTCGCCCACGGCGAACACGCCGGGCAGGCTGGATTCCAGCTCGCCGCGGCCCGGGCCGCCGGTGACGACGAAGCCGGCCCGGTCCAACACCATGTCCTTGCAGCCTGCGAGGAAAGCCGTCTCAGGCGACGCACCGATGAACAGGAACAGGTTGCGCACGGACCGGCGCGTGACTTCGCCGCTGTCACGATCGCGCCAACGCACGGACGCGAGGTGGCCCGTGTCGTCGCCAACGAGTTCGGCGAGTTCGCGGCGGGGCAGCACTTCGATGTTGGCCGCGCCCTCGATGCGGTCGATGAGGTAGCGCGACATGGTCGCGGCCAGGCCAGCGCCGCGTACGAGGATGGTCACGCTGGCGGCGTGCGCGGCCAAGAAGACGGCGGCCTGCCCGGCGGAATTGCCGCCGCCGACCAGCACGACGTGCTCGCCGCTGCACAGGCGGGCTTCGATCGGAGACGCCCAGTACCACACGCCACGGCCCTCGAAGGCCGGGAGGTCGCGCGCGTCGGGGCGGTTGTAGCGTGCGCCGCTGGCGATCACGACCGCGCGGGCGCGCAACTGGCGACCGTCGGCCAGCCGCAAGGCCGGCGTCGCCCCCGGCATGCATTCGAGCGACGTGACCTGCGCCGGCACCAGGATGCGCGCGCCGAACTTCTGCGCCTGCACATAGGCGCGGCCTGCCAGCGCCTGGCCCGAGATGCCGGTCGGGAACCCGAGGTAGTTCTCGATGCGCGCGCTCGCGCCGGCCTGGCCGCCATAGGCCCGGCAATCCAGTGCGACCACGGAGAGTCCTTCGCTGGCCGCGTACACGGCCGTCGCCAGTCCGGCGGGTCCGGCGCCGACGATCGCCACGTCGAACAGCTGGTCCTGTTCGCGCGCATCCATCAGCCCGAGGCAGCGTGCCAGCTCCTGCTCGTCGGGGTCGACGAGGATGCGGCCGTCGGGGCAGACGGCCAGCACTTCGTGGGGGCGGCTGGCGTACTGCGACGCGAGAGCGCAGGCGCCGGGGTCTTCATGGGGACCGACCACGTGATACGGCTGGCCGTTGCGGCGCAGGAAGTTCTCCAGGCGCACGAGATGCGGCGCCTCGGCATTGCCGATCAGGACGGCGCCTGCCACGCCGCGCTCGATCAGCGCCACCCGGCGCAGGATGAGCGCGCGCGTGATGCGCTCGCCGAGGTCGGCTTCCGCCGTGATCAGCGAACGCAGCTGCGCTGGCGGGACCAGCAGGGCCTCGACGGGTTCCTCCGCCACGCCGTCGACCAGGGCGGGCGCGCCCGACAGCTGCCCGACCTCCGCGAGGAAGGCCCCTGGCCCTTCGCGAACCACGGGCACGACGCGGCCCAGGCCGTCGCGCTGGCTGATGGTGACGACGCCGCGCAGCAGGATGAACATGCCTGGCCCGGGCTCGCCGGCGCGGAACAGGTATTCGCCGGCGGCGTACTGGCGCGGCGTGCCGAAGCGCGCGGCCCGGGCGAGGTCTCCCTCGCCGAGGACGGGAAACATCTGTTCGCGCCGGCCGGCGAGCGTATCGGGTGGAGAGGTGGCCATCCACGCAGCGTGCTGGGATTCATCGCAGCCGTCAACCAGGGCGTCAGACCACCGTGCGTCGCCGCTGGGAATGCCGCCCACAGCCCGGCGGCGTCATTTCTTACGTCGGGCTGCGCCACGCCCGCTGAAGCTTGCTTTCGTATTCCTTGCCGGTCTGGAGACAACCCATGGTCCTGTCACGCGCACGCGCGCTCTTGTCATTCTTTCTCTTCGCGATGTTGTCCGCCACCGTGCTGGCGGATCCGCCCACCCGCGTGGCGCGCATCGCGCACGTCAACGGCAACGCCAGCTTCTCGCCCGGAGGCGAGCGCGACTGGTGGCGCGCAGTCATCAACCGCCCGCTCACCACGGGAGACCGCCTGTGGGTCGAACGCGGCTCGCGCGCCGAACTGCAGGCCGGCTCCGTCGCGTTGCGCGCGGACGGTGGCACGACCCTCACGCTGCTCAACCTCGACGATCGCGTCACGCAGGTGCAGCTGACCCGCGGCACCCTGCACGTGCGCGTGCGCCGCCTCGATCGTGGCGAGGTGGTCGAGATCAACACGCCCAACCTTGCGTTTTCGATCCGGCGTGCCGGCAGCTACCGCATCGACGTCGATCCGCGCGACGACGTCACCACGGTGGCCGTGCTGCAAGGGCGCGCACAGGTGTTCGGCGACCGCAGGGCCTTCGTCGTCGGGGAGCGCCAGAGCTTCGCCTTCTACGGAGGCGGGCTGGACGACATCGAAACGCTCGCGATGGCGCGGCCCGACGAATTCGATCGCTGGGTCGCGGCCCGCGAGCGCCGTTGGGAGACCTCGCCCTCGCGCAAGTATGTGTCGGCGGAGATGATCGGCGTGGCCGACCTCGACCAGCACGGCACGTGGCGCAACGTGGCGCAGGTCGGCAACGTGTGGGTGCCGCGCCGCGTGCCCGCCGACTGGGCGCCTTATCGCGACGGCCATTGGTCGTGGATCGAGCCCTGGGGCTGGACCTGGATCGACGACGCGCCCTGGGGCTTCGCTCCTTCGCACTACGGCCGGTGGATGCGGCTGGACAACAGCTGGGCGTGGGTGCCCGGTCCGGCGAACACGCGTCCCGTCTACGCTCCCGCCGTGGTGGCATTCGTCGGCGACGGCGCTCCCGGCCCGAATGCGACGGTTGCCTGGTTCCCGCTCGGACCGCGGGACGTGTACCGGCCTTCGTACACGACGAGCCGCGACTACTTCGTGAGCCTGAACGCCAGCAATGCGCGGGTGGACCGCCAGGTCATCAGCGCGCAATTCGACAATCGCGGCGCGACCATCAACTACACCAACCGCCGGGTGCCTGGCGCGATCGTCGCGGTGCCGGCGGCTGCCTTCTCGCAGTCGCAGCCTGTGGCCCGGGTGACCATCCGCATCGGCGAGCAAGGGTTGGGCGGAACCGCGGTTCTTGCCGCCCCGCCCGTCGTCCCGAGGCGGGAGAGCCTGGCCGCGGCGGCGGCGTCGGCAAGGCCGCCTGAGTCCGCACCCGCAAGGCCCGTGGTCGCGCAGGTCGCACCGCCGCCGCCCCGACCTGCGTTCGCCGCAAGGCAGCGGGCATTGGAGGCAAACGCGGGCAAGCCGCTCGACGCAGCGGCGGTGGCCGCCATCCAGCCGGCCGCGCCGGCCAGTGCGGCGGCGGTGAAAGTGGTGCCCGAGACAAAGGCCGTGGACGTGCCGAAGACGGCTGCCAGCGCGGCGTCGCCGGCCGCGGCGGAACGCCGGAATCGCCGCCAGCGGGGTGACGACTCGCGCGATGCCGCGGCGCCGGCGGCGCCGGCTTCCGCTGCGCCTGGCGCCGCTGCGCCCGCAGCCGCGCCCGCGACGCCTGCTGCCCCGGCAGCCGCGCCCGCGACGCCTGCTGCTCCGGCGTCGGCGGCCCGACCCACACGTCCCGCCGCGCCGGCCAGCGCTGCTGCGCCGGCGGCACCTGCGACGCGCGCCACACCCGCTGCGCCTGCTGGACCTGCCACACCTGCTACACCTGCTACACCTGCTACACCTGCAGCGCCCGCCGCACGTCCCGCGCCCGCCGCTTCCGCGGCTGCCGCACCGGCCTCCGTCGAAGCGGCTCCAGGTGCCCAGGGGCGCCAGCGCGCTCGGGAGGCACGGGAGGACCGCGATCAGCGCAGGAGCGGCCGGGACGGTACGGATGCAGGCGGGCCCGGAGCTTCTGGTACTCGTCCCGCGCCTTCGCGCGGGGAAGCGACGCCTTCGCGCGGGGAAGCGACGCCTTCGCGCGGGGAAGCCACGCCTTCGCGCGGGGAAGCCGCGCCGCCAGCGGCGAACGCGCCGGCGCCAGCTGCTTCGCGTCCGGAACCACGCGCGGGCCGCGCGCGCGGACCGGCCTCG
>JAJNBO010000091.1 GCA_021156245.1 Ramlibacter sp.
ACCGCGGAGCTGTTCCTCTCGCTCAAGGGCCACCACTCGCTCATGGTGGTGGAGCACGACATGAGCTTCATCAAGACGATCTCCGAGAAGGTGACGGTCCTGCACGAGGGGGCCGTGCTGGCCGAGGGCACGCTCGAACAGGTGCAGTCGGATGAGCGCGTGATCGAGGTTTATCTTGGAAGGTAGAGAGAACCAAACAGCCGGACCCTTCGCGTCCTTTGCGTTCTGTCTTCGGGGTAGTAAGTGCTAGCGATCAAGAACATCAACCAGTACTACGGCGGCTCGCACATCCTGCGGGACGTGAGCCTCGTGGCGAAGCCCGGGGAGGTGACCGTCATCCTCGGGCGCAATGGCGTCGGCAAGACCACGTTGCTCAAGTCCCTCATGGGCCTCGTGCCCATCAAGGCGGGTTCGATCGAATTCGAGGGCAAGGCGATCCAGCAGATGACGCCGTACGAGCGCGCGCGCTCCGGCATCGGCTTCGTGCCGCAAGGGCGCGAGATCTTCGCGCGGCTCTCCGTCGAGGAAAACCTGCGCATGGGACTGTCGTACAAGCCCGCCGGCACGCCGATCCCGCCGGAACTCTTCGAACTGTTCCCCGTGCTGAAACAGATGCTGCACCGCCGCGGCGGCGACCTCTCCGGCGGCCAGCAGCAGCAGCTGGCCATCGCACGCGCCCTCGCCGCCAGGCCGCGCCTGCTCGTGCTCGACGAGCCGACGGAGGGCATCCAGCCCAGCATCATCAAGGACATCGGCCGCGTGATCCGCATGCTGGCGGACCGCGGCGACATGGGCATCCTGCTGGTCGAGCAGTACTACGACTTCGCGGAGGAGCTCGCGGATGCCTACCTCGTGATGGAGCGCGGCGAGGTCGTCGCGCGCGGGCTTGGCAAGGACATGGAGGCGCAGGGCGTGCGCCAGCTAGTCGCCATCTAGGCCGCGGGTCACGGCCAGCCAGCTCCTACCGCCACAGGGGCTGCTGGCGGGCAGCGTTGGCACGGCGGTTTCCCTATGCTGGTCACAACACCTTCACAAGGAGATATTCCATGCCCGTCATCCTCTGGCTTCTCGGCGTCCCCCTCGGCCTGATCCTGCTGTTCATGCTGGTGTTCTAAGGACCGCCTCAGCCGGCGTCCCGGGGCGATTCGCGCACCGGGCGCTCCGGCTTCCCCTTCACTTCCTCCAGCTGGTCCAGGTTGCGTCCCGACGCATCCCCGCGATTGCCGGCTTCGGCTTCGGGCGCCGCACTGGTGTCCTGCTCCTCGCTGCCCTGGTTGGCATACGGCTGCTGTCCCTTGCCGCCCTCCCAGCTCACCTCGTTGCGGTAGCCGTGCTTCGCGCGGCCATCGCCGGCGGCCTCGCCCGGGTCCTTGTGTTCGTTCTCGTTCATCGTGCCTCCACAAATGGCTGACCCGCCGAAGGTTAGACCTTGCGGCGGGCCGGGCTGTAGGACGACCACGCGGCTGCGGTTCGGCAGCCGCCGTGTCGCTTTACTTCGAGGGGACCAGGACCACGGGGTCCGACGAGGTTTGGGGCTGCACCGTCACCGAGCTCTGGCCGGCCGGCAGCACCACGGTCTCGACTTCGCGGATCACGCCGCCGCCGGCGACGCTGCCCTCCGCGCTGCCCATGCCCATCACGCGGGCGCGGCAAGCGGCCTGGTCTTCACCGCTGGAATGCACGTCGCAACGGCCCATGGCATTGGTGACGGCGGCGCCGGAGTTGTCCAGCACGCCGCGCTGCTTGTCGGCACGGGCGTTGCGGGCTTCCTTCAGGCAGTCTTCGCGGCTTTGCTGCGTCTGGCCGCTCATGCAGGCCTGGACTTCGGATTGGTAGCTCCCGGTCGCGTCGATGCCGGTGGCGCCGGTCGTTGCAACCTGGGCAGTGGCGGCACCGACCGCCAGCAGGGCGGCCACGCCGAAGGAAACGAGGCTCTTGCGGGAACGTGCGTCCTGGGTTTTCATGGTCTGGCTCCTTGGATGGATTGAAGCCAGTGTGCTGCGCGGACCGCGGCATGACTGCCAGCGGCGTGCCAGCATGCGCCGGGGGCGCGGGCCCATGGCCGGGTAGGACGCCGCCTCTCCGGCAGAGCAGCCAAGAGCTCAGATAGCCCAGCCGCGCGGGTCCGGGCCTTCCGTGGACCACAGGATCGGCCGCCAGGCCTGGCGGATGGCCTTGAGCAGGGCGAAGGCCGGCTCCACCAGCGGAGCCAGCACGCGCACCGCCACCACGTTCGGGTGGGGTGACGTTGCGCCCGCCGTGGAGGCGAGTTCATTCCCCTCGATGATTGCGCGCGCCGTGTCCAGCAACGCGTCCCGGCGTGCACGCGGCAGTTCACTGCCACACGCGATGAAGAGGCTGGCCAGGCAACGGTGGCCGGCCAGGCCCAGCGCCCCGTCCATCAGCCGCACGTCGTCCGCGGCGACGCGTCCGCGTTCCAGCCAGTGGCCTGCCAGCTCGATGTGTTGAAGCACGCTGCCACGCACGAAAGGCGCGCCCGCCTGGGGGAGCCCGAAGGCCGCGACGTCCCATCCGAGCAGCTCCGCCCCAGGCGCAAGGTCCATCAGCAGCCGGTTGTGTGCCCGGCAGCCGCTGTAGTAGAGCGCTTCGAGCGGCAACCATTCCAGGCGCGCGCCGGCGTCGAGGCGGATCTGGACGTCCTGCAAGGCGGTGTCGCCTTCGCTCCGGTAGAAGCGCGAGGCGCCCGGCGTGGTGACGAGCCCATGGCTGCCTTCGCCAGCCGACACGCGGACCTGCAGCGTGTCGCCGCCGACCAGGCCGCCGGGAGGATGGACCAGCACGTTGTGGCAGATGGCATCGCCCTCGGGCCACATGCTTTGCAGGATGCGCAGCGGCCCGTCGTGGACGAACCGGGCGACGCTGCGGCCTTGTTCGCGCGAGTAGTCCAGCCGCAGCGCGGCGTGCCAGCCCATGGAATGCTCGCCGTGCTCAGTGCGCTTGCGAGCCCCGGTGCGCCCAGCCCGTGGTGTGCTTCTCTATCGCGCTGAACAGCTCGTACATGGCCATGGCCATGATGCTGATGACGACCAGGCCGGCGAAGGCGAGCGGCATCCGCTGCTGGCTGCCCGCCGTCTGGATCAGGTTGCCGATGCCCGAGTCGCCCGCGGTCATCTCCGCCAGCACGGTGCCCACGAAGGCCAGGGTGATCGCGATCTTCAGCGAGCCGTAGAAGTAGGGCATGGCCCGCGGCAGCCCGACCTTCACCAGCACGTCCCAGCGCCTGGCGCCCAGCACGCGCAGTACATCCTCCAGCTCCGGCTCCAGCGTCGCCAGCCCGGTGGCGATGTTCACCGTGATCGGGAAGAACGAGATCAGGAACGCGGTGAGGATGCCGGGACCGATGCCGATGCCGAACCACACGACGAGGATCGGCACGATCGCCGCCTTCGGCACGGCGTTGAAGCCCACCATCAGCGGATACACGGCGGCGTAGGCGACGCGCGAGGAGCCGATGAGGAATCCGAGCAGCACGCCGACCGCGATGGCCAGCCCGAAGCCGACCATCGTCACCCAGAAGGTGCTCCAGGCGGCCGCCAGCAGCGGACCCTTGTATTCGGCGAACTGCTGCGCGATCTGCCAGGGGCTCGGGAACAGGTACTCGGGGATGTCGAAACCGGCGACGATCACCTGCCAGAGCAGCAGCAGCGCCGCCGCCAGCAGGATCGGCGCCCAGCGTTCGAAGTGCGGGTTGGGCTTCATCGCACCGCCTCCGCCGCCGGCTTGTTGCCGCGGATCGCGCCGATGTGGCCGCGCAGTTCGAGCACGATGTCCGTGAACTCCTTGGTGTAGGTCACTTCCAGTTCACGGGGGCGCGGCAGCTCGATGTCGCGCTTGACCACGAAGCGGCCGGGGCTCTTGCTCATGACATACACGGTGTCCGCCAGGAACACCGACTCGCGCAGGTCGTGCGTCACCAGGATCACGTTGAAGCGTTGTTCGGTCCAGAGGTCGCGCAGGATGCACCACAGCTCCTCGCGCGTGAAGGCGTCGAGCGCGCCGAAGGGCTCGTCGAGCAGCAGCATCTTGGGCTCGTGCACCAGCGCGCGGCAGATGCTGGCGCGCTGCTGCATCCCGCCGGACAGCTGCCACGGGAACTTGTCCTCGTAGCCGCCGAGGCCCACCTTTCGCAGCAGGCCGCGCGCGCGCTCCTCGTATTCCTTGCGCTTGTGCTTGAAGCTGCTGCGGTAGGGCTCCACGATCTCCAGCGGCAGCAGCACGTTGTCCACCGTCGTGCGCCAGGGCAGCAGCGAGGGCGCCTGGAAGGCCATCCCGGAGATCTTCAGCGGCCCGGTCACCGGCTGGCCGTCGATGCGGATGCGGCCGCGCGAAGGGCCGCGCAGCCCCGTCGCCAGCTTCATGAAGGTGGACTTGCCGCAACCCGACGGCCCGACGATGGCGATGAACTCGCCCTGCTGCACCTGCAGGTCGATGGCCTCCACGGCGAACTGCCCCGCGCGAAGCAGTTCGTCGTTGTAGGCGAGCCAGACGTCCTGGAAATCGATGAACGCGCTGTCTGTCCCCACGCTCATTTCTTCGCCGCGGGCAGCACGTTCAGTTCGGCCTTGGTGGGCAGGAACGATCCGTTCCACACCGTTTCCGGGTTCACGCGCGTCTTGGTGGCGAAGGCGTCCGAGACCTGGGAGGCCATCAGCGACAGGCGGGCGGGGTTGACCTGGCCGAAGCCTTCGGCGCGCGCGTCGGGGCTGGCGATCACGTCGTTGATCGCCATGCGCATGCGGCGCTTCTCGAGGTCGGTGTTGATGATGCCGTCGCGCTGCTTGACGTATTCGATGGACGCGTCCGGGTTGGCCATCACTTCCTTCGCGCCTTTCGTGAAGGCCGCCAGGAAGGCCTTGATGGCGCCCGGATTCTCGCGAATCAGCTTGGGCGACGCGATGATGACGTTCCCATACAGCTTCACGCCGTAGTTGGGGTACATGAAGGTGACCACGTCGTCGGCCTTGACGCCGCGCGCCTCCAGGTTCAGCAGCGAGGTGAAGCCGAAGCCGGTGATCGCATCGACGTCGCCGCGCGCCAGCATCGTTTCACGCAGCGGCGGGTCCATCGAGACCCAGGTGACGCCGGAGATGTTGTTGGCCTTCTGGAAGATCGGGAAGCCGCGGCGGCCGGCGTCGAACACCGGCGCGCCGAACTTCTTGCCGCTCAGGTCGGCCACCGACTTGATGCCGGACTTCTTGAGCACCATCACCGCCGCCGGCGTGTTGTTGTAGACCATCATGACGCCAACCGGCTTGTTGGCCGCGTCGGGGTTGTTGGCGTGGAACTCCATCAACGCCGCCATGTCGGCGAAGCCCATGTCGTAGGCGCCGCTGGCCACGCGCTGCACGGCCGCACCGGAGCCGGTGCCGGCGTCGACCTGGACGTCCAGCCTGGCGTCCTTGAAGTAGCCCTTGGCGACCGGCAGCAGGAAGAAGGCGGCCGGTCCCTCGAATCGCCAGTCGAGCTGGAACTTGATCGGGGTGACGGGCTGGGCGGTTGCGGAGAAAGCGCAGAGGAAGGCGGCGGTGCCGGCCAGCTGCAGAAAGACCCTCTTGTGCATGGGAACGCTCCGGAAAAACTGGAAAGGAAGTAGACCCTGTCAGTAGCAAGATCGGTGCCGCCGAGCTGCCGCTGCCCGCATATTGTGGCTCAGCAAGGTCCTGAGGGGGTCTGCAGCCGTCAGGCGTGAAAAAAGGCCGTGCCGATGGGGCGTTGTCCGACGCTGCCACGCGCCGGGTCCGGACCCCTTCGCTTAACGGGCGACTACGCCCGCGCCAGGACGCCCCAACCATAGTGAGCAGCACCGGCCCTCCGAAGGGCAGGTGGACGCGGCCTCCGCCCGGGGGTTGCGGCTAGACCTTCAACAACACGCCGCTAGCGGCATAAGGAGTGCGATATGGGTTTTCTGATTTGGTTGATCATTGGCGGTATCGTCGGCTGGCTCGCCAGCCTCGTGATGCGCACCGACGGCCAGCAGGGCATCCTGCTGAACGTGGTGGTGGGTATCGTTGGTGCGTTCCTGGGTGGTTGGCTCATCTCGCCGCTGGTGGGCGTGGGCACGATCAACTCCGGCATCAGCATCGGCTCGGTCGTGGTGTCCCTGGTCGGCGCCATCATCCTGCTGGCGATCGTGAACCTGTTCCGCCGCGGCCGCGTCCGCTAAGCAGGACTCAACAAAAGAAGCGAAATCCCGCGGACTTCGTGTCCGCGCGTGGAGCGCCGGTCCGGCGCTCCTTTTCTTTGGCTCAGTCGAATTCGACGATCCGGTCGATCTCCGGGCCCATTGCGATGTTGGTCACGCGTTCCAGGATCACCTCGACCACGACCGGCACCTGGTATTCCTTCATCCACGCTTCCGCCTGCGCGATGGCCGGCAGCAGTTCGTCCGGCGCGTGCACGCGGATCGCCTTGCAGCCGAGGCCTTCGACCACCTTGACGTGGTCCACCCCGTAGCCGCGCTCCGGGGTCGCGCTCTCCGCCATGTTGATGTTCTCGAACGCGAGCTCCACGCAATAGTCCATGTTGAAGCCGCGCTGTGCCTGGCGGATGAGGCCCAGGTACGAGTTGTTCACGACCATGTGCAGGTACGGCAGCTTGAACTGCGCTCCCACGGCCAGCTCCTCCAGCATGAACTGGAAGTCGTAGTCGCCGGACAGCGCCACGATGCGGCGCTTCGGGTCGGCCGCGCGCACGCCCAGCGCAGCGGACACGGTCCAGCCGAGCGGACCCGCCTGCCCGCAGTTGATCCAGTGGCGAGGCTGGAACACGTGCAGGAACTGGGCCCCGGCGATCTGGGACAGCCCGATGGTGCTGACGTAGCAGGTCTCCGGGCCGAAGGCGCGGTTCATGCATTCGTAGACGCGCTGCGGCTTCATGGGAACGTCGTCGAAGCCGGTCTTGCGCAGCATCGTGCGCTTGCGCTCGAAGCAATCGGCCGCCCAGGGCGTGCGGTCCTTCAGTTGCCCCGCGGCCTGCAGATCGCGGGCCACGGCGATGAACAGGCGCAGCGCCGCGGCCGCGTCCGAGACGATGCCGAAGTCGGGCGCGAACACCCGGCCGATCTGCGTCGGCTCGATGTCGACGTGCACGAAGGTCCGGCCCTTGGTGTAGACCTCGGTCGATCCCGTGTGGCGGTTGGCCCAGCGGTTGCCGATGCCCAGCACGAAGTCGCTGGCCAGCAGGGTGGCGTTGCCGTAGCGGTGGCTGGTCTGCAGCCCGCACATGCCCGCCATCAGCGGGTGGTCGTCGGGGATCGCGCCCCAGGCCATCAGCGTCGGGATCACCGGCACCCCCGTCAGCTCCGCGAACTCCACCAGCAGCGCGCACGCGTCCGCGTTGATGATGCCGCCTCCCGCCACGATCAACGGCCGCTGCGCTTGCTGCAACATGGCGATGGCGCGTGCCGCCTGCGCGCGCGTGGCGGACGGCTTGTACACGGGCAGCGGCGCGTAGGTATCGGGGTCGAACTCGATCTCCGCCGTCTGCACGTCCACGGGCAGGTCGATCAGCACCGGGCCCGGCCGGCCCGACCGCATCAGGTGGAAGGCCTGCTGGAAGGTGCCCGGCACCTGCGCCGGTTCGCGCACGGTGACGGCCCACTTGGTGACCGGCTTGGCGATCGCCTCGATGTCGACCGCCTGGAAGTCCTCCTTGTACAGGCGGGCCCGCGGCGCCTGGCCGGTGATGCACAGGATGGGGATCGAGTCCGCCTGCGCCGAATACAGGCCGGTGATCATGTCGGTGCCGGCCGGCCCCGAGGTGCCGATGCACAGGCCGATGTTCCCGGCCGCGGCGCGCGTGTAGCCCTCGGCCATGTGCGAGGCGCCCTCGACGTGGCGCGCGAGGATGTGCCCGATGCTGCCTTGCTGGCGCAGGGCCGCGTAGAACGGATTGATGGCGGCGCCCGGCACGCCGAACGCCTGCGTCACGCCTTCCTTCTCCAGCACCCATACGGCGGCCTGCGCCGCGGTCATCCTGGCCATGGTGTTCTCCTGTGTGTCCGGCCCACTGTAGGAAGCGGCGGCGGCGCGGGGAAGA
>JAJNBO010000543.1 GCA_021156245.1 Ramlibacter sp.
CGATCCCGCGCAGCACCTTCATCGAGATGAAGGGCATCGGGCACCTGCAGAACCTCGAAGCGCCGGACGAATTCGACGGGATGCTGCTCAACTTCCTGTCGCTGCCGCAAGAGCTGCTGCACTGACGCAAGCAAGGAGAGGCCATGGACGCGAACGCCGGACCCGACTTCACGCCTGCCGTCGGCGACCATGCCTTCACGCCGAAGCAGCGGTCGCTGCTCGCGCTGGCCCACCAGCTCGGGCGCGACAGGTTCGCCGCGCGCGCCGCGCAATGGGACGAGGAAGCGAGCTTCCCCTTCGCCAACTACGAAGACCTGCGCGCGGCCGGCCTGCTGGGAATCTGCGTGCCCGAAAGCGAGAGCGGCCTCGGCGCCGACTTCGCCACCTACATGATGGTGGGTGCGGAGATCGGCCGCTTTTGCGGGGCCACTGCGCTCACCTGGAACATGCACGTGTCCTCCACGATGTGGACGGGCGTGCTGGCCGACGGCATCCCGATGACGGAGACGCAGCGGGCCGAGCATGCAACGCGGCGCAAGCTGCACTTCCGCCGCGTGGTGAACGACGGCGCCATCTACGCGCAACCCTTCTCGGAAGGCAGCGCCGCGGCCGCCGGCAAGGCGCCATTCGGGACCACCGCCCGCAAGGTCGACGGCGGCTGGCTCGTCAACGGCCGCAAGATCTTCGCATCCCTCTCCGGGGCGGCCGACTACTACGGCGTGCTGTGCACCGAGGACAAGGGCGACGAGAAGCCGGACGCGCGCGACACGCTGTACGTGGCGGTGCCTGCGACGAGCGAGGGCTTCTCGATCAGCGGCGACTGGAATCCGCTGGGCATGCGCGGCACCGTCAGCCGCAACCTGCTGTTCAAGGACGTGTTCGTCGGCGACGACGAGCAGCTCATGCCGCGCGGCGTGTACTTCAAGGGCGCGCAGACCTGGCCGGCGATGTTCTTCACGCTGGCGCCGACGTACCTGGGCCTCGCGAACGCGGCCTACGATTTCACCGTCCGCTATCTCCGCGGCGAGGTGCCCGGCGAGCCTCCGGTCAAGCGCCGCATGTACCCGACCAAGCAGGTGGCCGTGGCGCAGATGCGCATCCAGCTGGAGCAGATGCGCAGCATCTTCCTGCGCGCGGTGCTCGAGGCGCGGCCGAACCCCGCGAAGGACGAGCGGATGCGTTTGTACGCGGCGCAGTACACGGTGATGGAGGGCGCGAACGACATCGCGCGGCTGGCCATCCGCACCTGCGGCGGCCAGAGCATGATGAAGCACCTGCCGCTGGAGCGGATCTACCGCGACAGCCGCTGCGGCTCCCTGATGCTGCCGTGGACGGCCGAGCTGGTGCTCGACCGCATGGGGCGGGAGACGCTCTATGAACCTGGAGAGAAGGACGAGTGAAAAGAACCTGGCTGGGCGCGCTGGCGCTGACCTTCGCGGCGGCTGCCGGCGCCGCCACCCCCGGACCCTGCGATCGCTTCGTCGGCAAACTGCCGAACGTCACCAAGGCGCTGTGCGAACAGGCGCGCCTCATCGACAGCGGCGCCCGCTCGGTGCAGGGCTCGCCGCTGTATGTACGCGACGTCAAGGCGCAGGACGCGCGGCTGCGCGTGCTGGTGGTGGGAGCCATCCATGGGGCGTCGACCTGAACCGAAACTTCCCGACGCCCAACTGGGACCGCGACGCGCAGGTGTACTGGGAAAAGCGCACCCGCAAGGACCCGCGGCGCTGGCCCGGCCGCAAGCCGCTGTCGGAACCCGAGACGCGTTTCCTTCACGACGAGATGCAGAAGTTCAAGCCGCACCTGATCGTGTCGATCCATGCACCTTACGGCGTGCTGGACTTCGACGGCCCGTCGGTGCCGCCCTCCCGGCTGGGCCGGCTCTACCTCGACCAGGTCGGCATCTTCCCGGGATCGTTGGGCAACTATGGCGGCGTGCACAAGGGCGTACCGGTGGTGACCATCGAACTGCCGAACGCGCTGCGCACGCCGCTGGATGCTGAAACCCGCCAGATGTGGCTGGACCTGTTGCGCTGGACCTCGGCCAAGGTCCAGGGTGACGCCGCGGCGGCGCGTTGACCCCACCGGGCGGATGACGCGCTCGCCGGAAATCGGCGAGACTTCGCGCCATGACCACCGACACCCTGGACATCACGCAACGCTTCGGCAGCGGCCGCGCCGTGCAGCGCATCGAGGACGACGGCCTGCTCAAGGGGCAGGGCCAGTACACCGACGACGTCGTGCCTGCCGGGCAGTTGCGGATGGTCTTCGTGCGTTCGCCGTACCCGCACGCCCGCATCGCGTCGATAGACACCGCAAACGCGGCGTCCATGCCCGGCGTGGTGAAGGTCCTCACGGGTGCGGAGCTCGTGGCGGCCGGCGTGAAGCCGCTGCCCACCTTGCCCATGCTTCCCGACGGTTCGAAGCCGGCGACCGCGCCGCGCCACGTGCTGGCGGTGGACGAAGTGCGCTTCGCCGGCGAGGCGGTGGCGCTGGTGGTTGCCGAGACGATGCAACAGGCGCGGGATGCCGCCGAGGCCGTGTGGGTGGAATACGAAGAACTGCCGCACGTGGTGGATGTCGAAGACGCCGCCGCGCCTGGCGCGCCGCTGGTGTATGCGCAGGCCGCCGGCAACATCGCGGCGCAGCTGCGCCATGGAGACGCGCAGAAAGCACAAGCGGCGTTCTCGCAGGCGGCGCATGTCGTCCAGCTCAAGGTGGTCAACCAGCGCGTGGTCGCGCTCTCGATCGAGCCGCGCTCGGTGCTGGCCTGGGTGGCCGAGGACGGGCGCCTCACGCTGCGCATGAGCAGCCAGATGCCGTCGGGCGTCAAGAACTCGATCTGCAACGACGTGCTCGGCATCCCGCGCGACCAGGTGCGCGTGACCGTCGGTGACGTCGGTGGCGGCTTCGGCATGAAGACCGGCATCTACCCGGAAGATGCCGCCACCGCCTGGATGGCGTGGACGCTCAAGCGGCCGGTGAAGTGGATCGCCGACCGCAGCGAGGAATTCCTGGCGGCCGCGCACGGCCGCGACCAGGTGGCGAACGCGGAGCTTGCGCTGGATGCGCAGGGAAAGATCCTGGCGGTGCGCCTGCGCACGCTGGCCAACGTCGGCGGCCATGCGCTGGCGACGGGCATGCTGATTCCGCTGCTGATCGGCCCGTGGGTGTCGACCAGCGTGTACCACGTGCCGGTGATCGACTACCACTTCCAGGCGGTGCTCACGAACACCTCGCCCACCAGCGCCTACCGCGGTGCGGGCCGGCCGGAGGCGATCTACATCATCGAGCGCCTGATGGACGAGGCGGCACGGCAAACCGGCATCGACCGCATCGAGCTGCGTCGCCGCAACTTCATCCGGCCCGAACAGATGCCGTACAAGAACCCGATGGGCCAGACCTACGACGTCGGCGAGTTCGAGAAGATCATGGAAGAGGGGCTGGCGCACGCGGACTGGAGCGGCTTCGAGGCCCGCGCCGCTGCGAGCAAGGCGCGCGGCAAGCTGCGCGGCCTGGGCATCGCCACCTTCCTGGAGTGGACCGGGGGCAACGTGCTCGAAGAGCGCGTG
>JAJNBO010000092.1 GCA_021156245.1 Ramlibacter sp.
GCGCGTCCCTTCACCGGGAAGCGCACGCGCGTGCCCTCCCGGTTGATCAGGTCGCGCGTGGACGCGGTGCACACCAGGCAGACGGCGTGCCCCGCTTGCGCGAGGCGCGTCGCCAGAAGTGACCCGTACGAGGCCCCAAGGATCAAGATCGAAGACATCGGAAGCTCCAGAGTTGAAAAACCGGGGCACGCGGCAGGGCCGCGGCGATCAATCCATTATTCGTGAAAACGTGGATTTTGTTGCGTCGCAACATAAAAAGTCGTTCCATAAGATGAAACGAAAGCGGAGCGCGGCGCGGGGATGCCCAGCGAGGCCGCCGTCATACTCGCCGCCATGAAGCTGCATTTCCTACGCTACTTCGCGGTGTTGGCCGAGGAGCTTCATTTCGGCCGGGCGGCGGAGCGGCTTTCCATCACCCAGCCGCCCCTCAGTTCCGCGATCAAGGCGCTGGAGGAGGAATTGGGAACGCGTCTCTTCGTGCGCGACAGCAAGCGTGTGGAGCTCACGCCCGCCGGGGCCGCATTCCTGGACCACGTGCGGCTGGTCCTCGGCAGGGTGGAGCGCGCGAAGGATGCCGCGAAGTCGGTGGCGAGCGGCATGCGCGGGCGCCTGGACATCGGGATGACGGGATCGCTGCTGTACCGCGAGGTGCCGCGCATCGTGCAGCAATTCACCAAGGCGCACCCCGACATCGAGTTGACCCTGCGCGAGCTGGGCACGGCCGCGCAGATTGAGGCGCTGATGCACGGTGAACTGCATGCCGGCTTCTTCAATGCGGCATCGGCGCCGCCGCAGCTGCGCTCCATTGCGCTGCGGCCCGACCGGTTCATGGTCTGCCTGCCGGAGAGCCACCGGCTGGCCGGCAGGAAAGGCTTGCGCCTGAGCGAACTTGCCGACGAGCGCTTCGTCATGTTCGACCGCAACGTGGCGCCCGGCAACTACGACAACGTGATCGCCACCTTCAGCCGCGCCGGCCTGCATCCGCGCACGTTCCATGCGGCCACGCAGTGGATGACGATCGTGTCGATGGTGGCCATGGGCTTCGACGTCGGGGTCGTCCCGGAAAGCCTGGCGAGGTCCGGCGTCCGCGGCGTGCGCTTCGTGCCGCTGAAGGACGAGCTGGCCGTTTCTCCTGCGCTGCTGGCCTGGAACCCGTCGGTGGAGTCGCAGGCTCTGCGCAACTTCATCGAAGCGGCGACGGCGCTGATCCAGGCCGGGGCCAAGGCGCCGCGACGATTCGCAAACTGAATCCTTCGAGCCGAAAAAAGGATTGGACTCGCGTCCCCCGGCAGGGGACCATGCCTGCTGCGATTCCAACGATTCGAAGGAGACAAGATGAAAAGACTTCTCGGCGTCCTGGCGGGCTGGACCCTTGCCGCGCTCTCGCTGCCGGCGGCAGGCCAGGCCTATCCCTCGGCTCCGGTCACGCTGGTGGTGCCCTTTGCCGCGGGCAGTGGCACGGACGGCGTCGCGCGCATCGTCAGCCAGAAGCTGGCGGAGCGCCTGCAGCAGCCCGTCCTCATCGACAACAAGCCCGGCGCCAGCGCGCAGATCGCAGCCGAGCTGGTGGCCAAGGCCAAGCCCGATGGCTACACGCTGTTCATGACGACGAACACATCGCACTCGGCGAACCCCAGCCTGTTCCAGAAGCTGCGCTACGACCCGATCAAGGACTTCACGCCGATCGCGCGCGTGGGTGAACTGCCTTTTGCGCTGGTCGTGAACAACGCGCTGCCCGTGAAGACGATGGGCGAGCTGATCACGTATGCGAAGGCGAATCCCGGCAAGCTTTCCTACGCCACGCCGAACAGCACGTCGCTGGTCGCGAGCGAGACGATCAAGCGGATCACCGGGATGGACATCGTCGGGGTGCCGTACAAGTCGAGCCCGCAGGCCATGACCGACGTGGTTGCCGGGAACGTGCAGGTCTACATCTCGGACCTGGGCTCCGGCCTCGGCATGATGAAGGCCGACCGTGTGCGCACGCTCGCGGTGACCACGGCCAAGCCCAGCCCGCTGCTGCCGGGCGTCCCCCCGATCGCCGATGCGGTGCCCGGCTTCGACGTGACGTCGTGGAACGGCATCTTCGGCCCTGCGGGCCTGCCCGCGCCGGTGGTCGACCGGATCAACAGGGAACTGCAGGTCGTGCTGGCCGACCGCGAGGTGCAGGAGAAGCTGCGCGTGCTCGGCTTCGAGGTGTGGCCGACCAGGACGCCGGCCGAGTTTTCGAAGTACGTGGCCGACCAGCTGACGCACTGGACGTCCATGGTCAAGCAGGCGGGCATCAAGCCCGAGTGATGATGGACGCAACGCGCAGGCCGGCCGGGCAGGGCCCGCTGGCGGGCGTCCGCGTCATCGACCTCACGTCGGTGATCATGGGGCCGTTCGCCACGCAGATCCTGGCCCAGCTCGGCGCCGACGTGATCAAGGTGGAGAGCCCGGAGGGCGACAACATGCGCCACGTCGGGCCCATGAAGCACGCCGGCATGGGGCACATCTTCCTGCACGCGAACGCGGCGAAGCGCAGCATCGTGCTGGACCTCAAGCAGGAGGCCGGCCGCGAGGCGCTGCTCAAGCTGGCCGAAGGCGCCGACGTCTTCATCACCAACGTGCGGCCCAAGGCGATGGCCCGCCTCGGCCTCGACGACGAGGCGGTGCGCGCGCGCCATCCGCGCATGGTCTACGTGAGCTGCTGCGGGTTCGACCAGGAGGGCCCCGACGCGGCGCGGCCGGCCTACGACGACCTGATCCAGGGCGCCACGGGCATCCCATGGCTGATGCAGGAGTACGGCGCGCCGGAACCTTCTTACGCGCCCACCACCTTGTCGGACCGGGTCACCGGCCTGCACGCGGTGTATGCCGTGACGGCGGCGCTGTATGCCCGATCGCAGACGGGCGAGGGACAGTCCGTGGTGGTTCCCATGTTCGAGGCGATGGCGCAGTTCATCCTCGGTGACCACATGGCGGGCCTGACCTTCGATCCGCCGCAAGGCGGCGCCGGCTACGCCCGGCTGCTCACGACGCACCGCAGGCCTTACGCCACTGCCGACGGCATGCTTTGCGTGCTGATCTACAACGACAAGCACTGGCGCAGCTTCTTCGCGGCCATCGGCGAATCCGACGGGCTGGGCCGGGACCCCCGCTTCGCTTCCCACAGCGCGCGGGCGGAGAACATCGACGCCGTCTACGCAGAGGTGTCGCGCATCCTGCGCAGCCGGACGACCGCGCAATGGCGCGAGCTGCTGGACGCAGCGGACGTCCCGAACATGCCGATGAACAGTCCGGCGGACCTGCTCGCCAGCCCGCAGCTGCGCGCGACCGGTTTCGTGCAGGACCAGGTCCACCCCACCGAGGGCAGTCTTCACGCGCTGGCCCACCCGACGCGCTGGTCGGGGACGCCGCCCGCGCGCACGTTCACGCCGGCGCCGCTGCTGGGCGAACACACGGTCGAACTGCTGCGCGAGGCCGGCTACTCCGACGGCGAAGTGCAGTCCCTGCTTGCCGCCGGCGCCTGCCGCGCCGCGGTCTCCGAGGAAACGCCATGAAATCCAGGTACCTGGTGCGCACGGCCGATGTGCCGGGCTACCACCCCGCCAACCACGAACACACCACCAACCAGCGCCTGGTCGGTCCCGAGACCGTCGGCGCGAGGCAGATGGAAGTGCTGCTCGGGACCTTGCACAAGGGCGGCGGCGCATTGCCGCATGCCCATCCCGGCATCGAGCAGGCGTGCTACCTGCTGGAGGGAACCGCGCACGTGCAGGTCGCGGGCGAGTCGTTCGACATGGCGCCGGGGGACACCTGCTTCTTCCCCGCCAATGCCATGCACGTCTTCACGGTCACCAGCGAGACGCCCGTGAAACTGCTGGTGATCTACACCCCGCCTTACGGCGAGAAGCCGGAGAACGTCATCCGGCCGACGGCGAACTGACACCATGGACTTCAGCTTGACGGCGGACCAGGAGCAGATCCGCGACGCGATCGAGAAGGTCTGCGCGCCCTTCGATGCCGACTACTGGCTGCGCAAGGACCGGGAGGGCGGCTTCCCGCACGACTTCCATCGCGCGCTGGCCGAGTCGGGCTGGCTCGGCATCGCGATGCCGGAGGAATACGGCGGCGCGGGCCTCGGCATCGGCGAGGCGGCGCTGATGATGCACACCATCTCCGCGACGGGCGCGGGGCTGTCGGGCGCGTCGGCGGTGCACATGAACATCTTCGGCCTGCACCCGGTCGTCGTCTTCGGCAACGCGGAGCAGAAGCGCCGCTGGCTGCCACCGCTGATCGAGGGCAGGGACCGCGCCTGCTTCGGCGTGACCGAGCCCAACACGGGGCTGAACACGCTGCAGCTGAAGACGCGCGCCGTGCGGCAGGGAGATCACTACGTCGTGCACGGACAGAAGGTCTGGATCAGCACGGCGCAGGTGGCCAACAAGATCCTGCTGCTCGCGCGCACCACGCCGTTGGAGGAATGCAAGGGCACGGAGGGACTCAGCCTGTTCTACACCGACCTGGACCGCACCACCATCGAGGTCCGCGAGATCGAGAAGCTGGGACGCAAGGCGGTCGACTCCAACCAGGTGTTCATCGACGGGCTGCGGATACCGGTCGAGGACCGCGTCGGCGAAGAAGGCAAGGGCTTCAGCTACATCCTGCATGGCCTGAACCCCGAGCGCATCCTGATCGCCTCCGAGGCCGTGGGGCTGGGCCGCGCCGCGCTGGGGCGCGCCGCCAACTATGCGGCCGAGCGCGAAGTCTTCGGCCGACCGATCGGCAAGAACCAGGCGATCCAGCATCCGCTGGCGAAGTCGTGGATGGAACTCGAAGCCGCGCACCTCATGGTGCAGAAGGCCGCTTGGTTGTATGACCAGGGCCAGCCTTGCGGCGCGGAGGCGAACAGCGCGAAGTTCCTCGCGGCCGAAGCGTGCTACGGCGCCTGCGAGAACGCCATCTTCACGCACGGCGGCATGGGCTACGCCAAGGAATACCACGTGGAGCGCTACATGCGCGAAGCATGGATCCCGCGGCTGGCGCCCGTCAGCCCGCAGCTGATCCTGTGCTTCATCGCCGAGAAGGTGCTCGGCTTGCCGAAGTCCTACTGAGGCGTGACGGTCGGATAGGCCAGCTCGCCGTCCACCACGCGCGCGGGACCGGTGAACGGGTGCGGCTTCGCGGCGCCGTCGCCCATGATGTGCAGCACCTCCGCACCCAGGAACAGCAGCACGTCCGAGATCAGCGCGCGGTGGCAGCGCCACCAGGGCAGCTCCGAACACATGATGGCCGTGCGCGCGCCGCCGGCGATGCCGAGGAGCTCGGCGAGGCCGTCGGCGAATTCCTCGCTCCACGTGTGGGCCGCATAGGAGCGGAAGGAGGGGTTGTTCCAGCCGAGATGCTCCGCCGCCGGTAGGTCGCGGCGGCGGCCGCCGAGGCCCGCAAGCCAGACGTAGTCGATCCCCTTGCCCTTCAGGCCGCTTGCCAGCGCTTCTGCCCCAAACTGCGGGTAGCGCCGCGAACCTGGAAAACGGCGGACGTCCGCCAGCACCTCGATGCCGTGGCTCTCGAGCCGGGCGAGGAACGCCTCGGCGCCCAGGATCGAATGGCCGACGGTGAAGACCCGGATCCCTTCGGCCGGCGCGTGTCCTTTCATGCGTTCCATTCTGGCGCGTCTCGAGAAGCAGGGGAGCTCGGCTAGACTGCGCCGTCCATGCGATCGACCGGCCCCACCGCCAGCATCCGCTCCCGCCTTGTCCTGCTGCTGCTGGCGCTCTGGCTGCCGGCGGTGATCGGGCTCGGCCTGCAGGCGCACTCCGCGTACTTGCGGGAGGAGGAGTCCGCCCGGGACGAACTGCGGCAGCAGGCGTCCGCGCTGAGCATGGCCATCCAGGCCGAGCTGGACCGGCGCGTGAGCCTGGGCCGGGCGCTCGCCTCGTCGGCGATGTTGCAGGCGAGGGACTTCCGCGAATTCGAGCGCATCGCGCGGCTGGCAACGCAGGGCACCGGGGACTCTGTCTTCCTGGTCGATCGCACGCGGCAGTACCTGTCCACGCGCACGCCGCAACCCGCCGTCGTCCCGCGGCTTGCGGGATCGCTGTTCGTGGAGCAGGACATCGGGATTTCGTTCGTGCCGCGCGGGCCGGTGTCGGGGGCTCCCTCCATGGCGGTGCTGGTTCCGGAGGCGGGCCGGTCGCCGCCCGAGTACAACGTCGGCATCCCGTTCACGCCCGCGCAGGTCCAGGAGGTCATCGCACAGCAGGCGTACCGGGACGGCAGCACGGTGTCGGTGCTGGACGCCGGGCAGCGCGTGATGGGGCGCAACCGGGACGCCGGACGCTGGCTGGGCATGCACGCGAGCCACGCCGAACTGCGGGCTCTGGCCGAACGCAAGGGCTCCGGATTCGTTCGCAGCGTCACGCTCGACGGCGTTGGCAGCCTGACGTTCCTGGCGCCGCCCGGACGCCACGGCTGGACCGCGCTGGTCGCCATGCCGGAATCCAAGCTCCGGGAGGCTGCGCAGCGGCTGGCGCTGCGGGCCTCCGCGGTGTCCGCCATCCTGCTCGCGCTCGGGCTCGGCCTGGCCACGCTGGCGGCGCGCCGCATCAGTCGCCCCGTGCGCGCGCTGGAGCACGCCGCGTCCGAGCTGCTCGCGCAGCGTGTCCCGGAACCGCTTAACACCGGGCTGGCGGAAATCGACCGGGTCGGCAGTGTGCTGCACGACGCGGGCGTGCGGGCGCGCGAGTCCGGGCACGTGCTCCAAGCGCGCGTGGCGCAGGCCGTCAGCGAGGCGCGCCAGGCCGAAGCCAGCCTGTTCGAAGCACGCAAGCACGAAGCCATCGGCCGCCTCGCGGGCGGCATCGCGCACGACTTCAACAACCTGCTGCAGACCATCAGCATGGGGCTGCAGGTCGTGCATCGCTCGGTGCCGGAGGGGCGGCACACGCGTCCGCTCGAGGCGGCCATCGCCGCTTGCGGCAAGGCGGCCGACCAGGTGCGGCAGATGCTGGCGTTCGGCCGGGCGCAGCAGCTTCGGCCGCAGCCGGTGGACCTGGCCGACCTGCTGCTGCGCACCCGCGAGCTGACCGGCAAGGCGCTGGGCGAGCGCATCGAACTGGTGGCCGACGTCGAGCCGTCGCTGCCGCACCTGCTCGCGGACCCGACGCAGCTCGAGCTCGCGCTGCTCAACATCATCTTCAATGCGCGGGACGCGATGCCCACGGGCGGCTCGGTGACGCTGCGCGCGCGCGTCGTGCGCGACGACATCGGCGAGGCCACCGACCTGCCGCTGGTGCGCATCGACGTGGAAGACTCCGGGCACGGCATGGACGCGGAGACGCTCGCCCGCGTGTTCGAGCCCTACTTCACGACCAAGCCCGTCGGGGCGGGCAGCGGGCTGGGCCTCCCGCAGGTGCAGGCTTTCGCGCGGCAGTCCGGCGGCGACGTGCGCATCGACAGCACGCCCGGGCAGGGGACCTGCGTCACGCTGCTCCTGCCGGTCGCCGACCAGGCCGCCGTCGCCGACGCACCGCGCGCCGCAGCGAGCGCGACACGCACCGCACGCGCGCTGCGCATCCTCATGGTGGAAGACGACGTGCTGGTCGCCTCCGTCGTCCCGGCCGCCCTGGAGCACGAAGGGCACCAGGTCACCCTTTGCCGGACCGCGGACGAGGCGCGGGCGCTGCTGGAGCGGCAGGACTGCGCGGCGGACGTGCTGTTCACCGACGTCGTGATGCCGGGCTCGATGACGGGCCTCGAGCTCGTGGAGTGGTGCCGCACCCATTGCCCCCAGCTGCCGGCGCTGGTGGCGACGGGTTACACGGCGCGCGCGCCGGGCGGCTCGTGGAAGGTGCTGCGCAAGCCGTACGCCATCGAGGACCTGCTGGATGCGCTGGACGCCTGCGTGGAGCGCGGGCAGCCCGCTTGATCCTTCCCGCGCGCTACTCGGTCATCATCGAGATGAACAGCGGCCAGGCGTGGACGCCGGCGCGCGCTTGCGGCGAGAGCTCGAAGCGTATGCGCAGCGACAGCGTTTCGCTCCACAGGCCATGCCGCGGCGCCTTGCGGCACGTTGCTGCTGACCGTCACCTCCATCGGCGAAGGCACGTCGACGTAGCCCCGCGCGACGTCCTGTTCGGAGATCGTCAGCGACTGCGGGGCGTCCAGCCGGATGGCGGCATGCCGCTTCACCACGGCGGTCACGCGCACCGATTGGGTGGCCTCCACGCCTGCCGACGCTTCGCAGGCGGCGGCGAGGAGGAGGCTGGCGGCGAGCCCGGTGGCTGCAAGCCGATGCATCGTCCCGGGGGGTTCCTGCTTCGGCATGTGCATGCTTCAAAGATAGGAGAGCCTCAGCGGGCTTCTGTAGGAATCTGCGCCGTGTCGAATAGGGCAAGCCCTTAGTGCGACGCGGGAGTGAGGTCCTTCGATCTACTGCGGCGATGACCCTCCGTTTCTTGCCAGAATGCCATTGGGGCTGGAGCGGCCTTGCGGCCTATACTCGGCCCATGGCACGAACCCCTGCACATTCCTGAGCCCGGCGGTCGCCACTTTCCTTTTCAAGCGCCAACCATCGACCGCCGGGCACCCGCCCGGCGCGCCGCGAGCTCCTTCCACGGTCCGCTCGCTTTCGACTGGAGTGCTTCCATGCATACCCCGAATCCCGGTGAGCGCAAGCTCACCGAACTTGATTTCACCCGCCTGAGGAAGATCGCCGCGCACGGCGGGTTGTCGGAGCTCGACGACATCCTCGATGAAGCCGACGTGGTGCCGGGGCAGGCCGTCCCTGCCGAAGTGGTGACCATGTACGCGCAGTTCGTCGTCGTCGACCTGAAGCTGCAGCGCCGCCAGGTACTGGTCGTGTGCTATCCCTCGGACGCCGAGCCGGCGAAGGGCTACATCTCGGTGTGCTCTCCGGCCGGCCTCGGACTGATCGGACTGCGCGTGGGCGCCATCGCGAGCTGGACGGGCCCGGGTGGCGAAGAGCGGCACGTGCAGATCGAGCAGATCCTGTTCCAGCCGGAAGCCACCGGTGACTACCTCACCTAGCGGAGCAGGGCATGCGCACCCGTTCCATCCTCGTGGCCACCGACCTGACCGTGCGGGGCAGCAGGGCGGTGCAACGCGCCTGGCAGCTCGCGCAGTCCCATGGCGCCAGCCTCAAGATGGCGTACCTGCCCGGGCGCGGCCGCGACGTGCCGGAGCTCGCCGAGCAGGCCGTCGGCATGGACCTGGTGGTGCTGCCCCACCGGCGCGAGCGGTCGATCACCGATGTCTTCCGCGGCAACCCCGTCGCGCGCTTGCTGGAGGAATGCCGCTGCCCCGTCCTCATGGTCGGCCCGGCCCGGGACGTCCTGGTCCTGCCGCACGCCGTCGACCCCTGGTTCGCCTGCATGCCGTTTGCTGACCGGCGCAGCTGATTTCCGGGGCGGCGTCCGGGCCCGCATAAACTGCCCCCATGGTTTTGTGGTGGATGATCCTGCTGCCCTTCGCCGGCAGCCTGCTCGCCGCGCTGCTCCCGACGCGGGCGCGCAACTGGGAGTCCCTCCTGGCCGGCGGCATCGCGCTGGCGGTCACGTGCGGGCTTGCGCTTCAATACGGCGCCGTCTCCGCCGGCACGGTGGCGCGCGACACGGTGGAGTGGTTGCCGAGCCTGGGCATCGCCCTGGTGGTGCGCATCGACGGCTTTGCCTGGATGTTCGGCCTGCTCGTCAGTGGCATCGGCGCGCTGGTCGTGCTGTACGCGCGCTACTACCTCTCCCCGGACGACCCTGCGGCGCGCTTCTATTCCCTGCTGCTCGGATTCATGGGATCGATGCTGGGCGTGGTGCTGTCGGGAAACCTGGTGCAGCTGGTGGTGTTCTGGGAGCTCACCAGCCTGTTCTCGTTCCTGCTCATCGGCTACTGGCAGAACCGCAAGGACGCGCGCGTGGGCGCGCGCATGGCCTTCATCGTGACCGCGACCGGCGGCCTCGCCCTGCTGGCCGGTGTCCTGCTCCTCGGCCACGTGGTGGGCAGCTACGAGCTCGACGCCGTGCTGGCGGCCGGCGACAAGGTGCGCGCGCATGCGCTCTACCTTCCCATCCTGGTGCTGGTGCTGCTCGGCACCCTGACCAAGAGCGCGCAGTTCCCGTTTCATTTCTGGCTGCCGCGCGCGATGGCCGCGCCGACGCCCGTGTCCGCGTACCTGCATTCCGCGACCATGGTCAAGGCGGGGGTGTTCCTGATGGCGCGCCTGTGGCCCGTGCTGGCCGGCACGGACGAATGGTTCTAC
>JAJNBO010000093.1 GCA_021156245.1 Ramlibacter sp.
CGACAACGACTTCACCGTCAAGTACCTGCACCGGCGCACGGGAAGGATCAAGCTGGTCGCGGCCGATCCCACCTTTCCCGACATCCTGCCGCGCGAGGGGCAGACGCTCTCGATCTGCGGCGTCGTGACCGGCGCCGTCAAGAAGTTTCGATGAGCAGCGGCAGCGTCGCCTGCTGCGCGGGGTCGGCCAGACCATGGGCAAAAAGCTCCGGCGGCGGCAGGCGCACGAGCGCCATCGCGTCATCGGCGCTGCCGCTGAGCCACTGGGCCCAATCTTCGCGCTCGACCGGGATGACCGAACGCTTGTCCTGTGCGTCGGCCGGCAGCGCCGGGTCCGGCTTGTGCATCCGGCTGAGCAGCGGATGGGCGTCGCAGTTCTGCGTGAGCATCGTGTAGCTCCGAATCACTTCCCCGCTCTGCGGATCGGTCCATTCGTTCCAGAGGCCGGCCAGCGCCCAGGGCGCCTGGTCGCGCCGCGCGAACCGCCACCACACGTTGCGGCCCGAGCCCCAGTAGGGCTCGTCATAGTCCACCGCCGGAATCAGGCAGCGCTGCCCGCGCAGCCAGGGTCCCTTGAAGCTCGGTGCAGTGGCCACGCTTTCGATGCGGCAATTGTTGGTGCTGATCGGGCGCCCGCCACGGCCGGTGGGCCGGCGCGCCTGGCTGAACCAGGGGATGAGGCCCCACTGGCCGACCACGGCGTCCCCCGCGCGGATGAAGGGCCCTTGTTGCCACGGGCCGATGCCTTGCGTGGCATACAGCGGCTGCGGTTCCTCGAGCAGGGTGAAGCCGAACACGTCGCGCACGACGGTGACGCTCACGGGCCGGTAGCGATTGCACATGCCCCGATTGTCCCGCACACGAAAAAGGGCCGCAGTGCGGCCCCTGGAAACCCCGCGGCGGTGTGCCGCGCGACCCGGTGTGTTCCGGTTACTTCTTCTCGGCGACCTTGTCGTCGTCCTTCTGGCCGGCCGGGGTGACGTCCACCTTGGGCACGGTCAGCGTTTCCTTCTCGGTGTAGACGCCGACCTTCGGCACGTCCACGGTCTTCTGCTCGGTCGTCACGTCGACCTTGGGCGCGTCGACGTCGTACTTCGGCAGCGTCACGTCGCCTTCCTTGGTCTTCGAGACTTCGTACTTCGGCGCTTCGACGTTGCCTTCCTGGGTCTTCTGCACGTCGCAGCCGACCAGGCCGATAGAGGCGGCGGACACGATGCCGGCGATCACGAAAGCAGTTTTACGCATGGCTAGACTCCCTTTGCTTAGTTGGTGCATGCATTGTGGGAGACCCCTGAAAGCCCGGCTGTAAGACCCGGACGGCAACCCCCGTCCGACCGCACGCCTCCCGCTGTGCTTCCACGGCCCTACGGGGCGAAGACACAGCAGGTCAGGGCCGGGAGGGCTGGCGCGACAGCACCTCCGCCAGCTTGGCATGCACTTCCGCAGGGTCCGCCGGCTTGACGAGGTGCGCCGCAAACCCGGCCTCGGCCGACCGCCTGCGGTCCTGCTCGCTGCCGTACCCGCTGAGGGCGACCACCGGCAGCTCCCGCGAAAGGACCTTGCCGACATCGATGCCGCTGCCGTCCGGGAGGCCGAGGTCGGTGAGCACCGCATCGAACGCAGAACTCCGCGCGGTCGCCAGCGCGTCGGCACAGGTGCTCACGTGGTGGACGTCGTAGCCATAGGCCTGCAGGCACATGGCCAGCGACGCGGCCGCGTCCTCGTTGTCCTCGACGAGCAGGAGGCGGTTGCGCGCGGCCGCGACGGGCGCGTCCTGCGGCCGCGACGCCGCTATTTCCGCCGCGGCCGACCGGGCCAGCGGCAGCGTGATGGTGAATGTCGAGCCGCTGTCGCGTCCGGCGCTGCTGGCACGGATGCCGCCGCCGTGCTGTTGCATCAGCCCGTGCGCGATGGCCAGCCCGAGGCCCAGCCCGCCGTACTGGTGGGAGACTTCCGCGTCGGCCTGCTCGAACGGATTGAAGATGCGCGGCAGCGCCTCCGGCGCGATGCCGATGCCGGAGTCGGTGCACGACAGGGCGAAGCTGCCGTCGTCGCTGGCGGTGCGCAAGACGATGCGGCCGGACCGCGGGGTGAACTTGATGGCGTTGCGGATGATGTTCCACAGCACCTGCTGCATGCGCGCCTGGTCCGCCTCCACGGTGGCCGTGGACGCCTCCAGCCGCAGGTCGAGCGTGATCGCCTTTTCGCCGAGGGCGTCGCCCACCATTTCCACGACGGCCCGGGCGAGCTGGTGCATGTCGACGCGCTCGCGGTGCAGGCTGACCTTGCCGGCGCCAATGGCGGTGAGGTCCAGCAGGTCGTCGATCAGGCGCGCTTCCAGTGCGACGTTGCGGCGGATCATCGGCAGCAGGTCGCGATGGCGCTCGTCCACCCTGGCCGTCTTCTCCAGCACATGGACAGCGGTGGTGATCGGGGCCAGGGGCGTGCGCAACTCGTGCGACAGCACCGCGAGGAAGCGATCCTTCGCCCGGTTCGCCCGGTCGGCTTCTTCCTTGGCCGCGCGCAGCGCCTCCTGCGCGAGGTGGCCCTCGGTGCCGTCGTGCAGCAGCTTGCAGAACCCGCTGCGCCGTCCCTGGTCGTCCTCCAGCGCCGTCAGCACGCCCTCGGCCCAGAGCCTGCGGCCATCGCGCGCCACCAGCCAGCGGTTGTCCGCGGCTTTTCCGGCCTCGCGGGCGCGGCGCAACTCGCCGTGCAGCGCCGCCTCGGGCCCGTCTTCCTCGGGAAAGAGGAGGGCGGCCGACCGCCCCAGCACTTCGGAGGGTTCATAGCCGAACACGTCGCGCGCAGCCTGGTTCCAGAAGTGGATGCGGCCGGCGTCGTCGAGCAGGATCACCGCGTAGTCGCGCAAGCTGTCCACCACGCGCGCGAAGGTGAGGTCGGCGTGACGCAGCTGCCGCTCCGCGAGCTCCCGCGCGCGCCGGTCCTCGGCTTCGCGCAAGGCACGGCGCAGCACGGGCGCCAGCCGCGCCAGGCGCGACTTGCTCACGTAGTCGGTGGCGCCGCGCTTGAGCAGCTCCACCGCGTTGTCCTCGCCGATCACGCCCGACACGAAGACGAAGGGCGTGTCGGGGGCCAGCCGGTTGCGGTGGTCGAGCAGGTCCGCGCCGGTGAAACCGGGGAGCTCGTAGTCGGACAGGACCACGTCCCATGCTTCGTCGCGAATCAAATTGCAGAAAGCGGCTTCGTCGCGCAGGACGCGCAGCTGCACGTTCGGATAGGCGCGTTCCAGCTGGACGCGCAGCAGTTCGACGTCAAGGCGCGAGTCCTCGACCAGCAGCGCGCGCAACGCGCGCGGGTCTCCCGCGTCCGCCTCAGTCATGCCTGCGCCTCGCACTGCGCAGGGAGCCTGGCGGCGGCTCGTTGAGCACCGCCCAGAAGATGCCCAGGTCGGAGATCGCCTCGACGAACTGCTTGAACTCCACCGGCTTCACCACATAGGCGTTCACGCCCAGCTGGTAGCTGCGCAGCACGTCGGTCTCCTCGTGCGAGGACGTGAGCATCACCACGGGCACGCTGCGCAGGGCCTCGGTGCTGCGTACCGTCTGCAGGACTTCCAGCCCGTTCACCTTGGGCAGCTTCAGGTCCAGCAGGATCACGGCGGGATTGCCTTCGGGACGCGCTTCGTACTCACCCTTGCGGCCGAGGTAGTCCAGCGCAGCCTCGCCATCGCGGACCACGATCACTTCGTTGGCGAGCTGGCTGCGCTCCAGGGCGACCAGGGTGAGTTCGAGATCGCGCGGATCATCCTCGACCAGCAGGATGGGCTTGAGCATCAGGAGGACTCCTCTTTCCTTGCGCCGCTCGGCGCGTCGTTCTTGGTGGATGGTGGCGGCGGGAGCACGAAGCCGAAGCTGGCGCCGCGCTCCGGTTCGCCGCGCGCCCACACGCTGCCGCCGTGGCGCTCGACGATCCGCTTGACGTTGGCCAGGCCGATGCCGGTGCCGTCGAAGTCCTCGGTGCGGTGCAGTCGCTGGAAGACGCCGAACAGTTTGCCCACGTATTTCATCGGGAAGCCCACGCCGTTGTCCTGGATCTCCAGGCCGCTGCCGCCCGGCAGGCTCGCCGCGGCGATGCGGACGGTGGCCGTCTCGCGGGCGCGCGTGTACTTGGCCGCGTTCGACAGCAGGTTGCGCAGCGCGACCTGCAGCAGCAGCGGGTCGGCCCACAGGCGCGGCAGCGGCGAGTCGATCGTCCATTCGATGCGGCGGCCCTTTTCGTGCTGCCGGATCTCCTCGATGAGGTCCTCCACCACCGGTCCGGTGTCGACCCACACCGGCCGCAAGCCGGAGCGGCCCAGGCGCGAGAAGTCGAGCAGCGCATCGACCAGCTGGCCGGCATAGGACGCCGCGCCCTTGACGTGCTTCAGGTAGCGCAGCGCGCGTTCGTCGAGCTGCTTGTTGTCTTCGATCACGAGGTCCACGTAGCCGGCGATGTGGCGCATGGGCGCGCGCAGGTCGTGCGACACGGTGTAGCTGAAGGCTTCGAGTTCCTTGTTCACGCGGCCGAGTTCCAGGGCGTGGCCGGCCATCTCCTCGGCGCGGCGCAGCACCAGCGCGATCAGGGCCTGCCGCAGCTCCAGGACCGCGGCGTGCTGCGCCACCAGCCACGGCGCGCTGCGGCCGCGCACGCGCTCCTGCCAGCTGTCGAAACTCTTGCGAGGGTGGATGCGGCCGCCGGACGGCAGGGTCTTGCGCGGGTCGCCCGCCCACTGGATGGTCTGGACCAGTTCGGGGCGGAACCACAACACGACGTGCCGATGCACCTGCGAAATGGACACCGCGAGCACGCCTGCGCAGCCGGGCAGCAGCGCCTCGCCCGCGGGGTACACCTCGGGCAGGCGATCGGTGCTGAACAAATCCTGTCCGCGCTCCACGATCCAGTGGGCGAGCTGGCGCACCTCATCCGGCGCGGGCGTGCTCCCGATCGTCCAGCAGCTGTCGTTGAGCACCACCGCGGCGCCGGCGGCATCCGTGAGGCCGTGCAGCCCGATGTCGGGCGCCACGAGCTGCTGCAAGGTCCCGTCGGTCTCCGCCATCGTGGCCACGAGCCGCAGCACGCGCTGGTGCAGGCCGAGCCGATGGGCCACGTCGGCGTTGTCTTCCTGGGCCTCGATCTGCAGCGACAGCAGCCGCCCCAGGTGCTCGCATGCGATCCGGGTCTGGAAGGGCAGGTGCCGCGCTTCGTGGTTGTGGCAGGAGATCAGCCCCCAGAGGCGGCCGCGCGACACGATCGACACGGACATCGACGCGAGCGTGCCCATGTTGCGCATGTATTCCAGGTGCACCGGCGAGACGCTGCGCAGGGACGCGAAGCTCAGGTCCAGCTGGCCCGCATCCGTCGCGCCGTCCGCGGAAAGCAGCGGGACCGGGTCGTAGCGCGCGTCGGGGATCAGCCGGATGTGATTGAGGCGATAGAGCTCCCGCGCCTGCTGCGGCACGTCGGAGGCCGGGAAGCGGTGCCCGGCATAGGAGTGGTAGCCCGTATCGAGCCGCTCGGCGAGCACCTCTCCATGGCCGTCCGCGTCGAAGCGGTAGACCAGGCAGCGGCCGAAGCCGGTGAGCCGCTTCATCTCGCGCGCCACGACTTCGCACAGGCTGGTGACGGAATCCGCCTGGCGCAGCCGCGGCAGCAATTCGCGGGCCACCGCATAGATCGGCGCGTGCATGCCCGCGGCGGGCCCGCCGGGCTCGTATTCCACCACCAGCGTGTCACCCCGCCGGTGCGCGGTGACGTCGAAGGTGCGTCCATCGAGCGGGAGGCTGCCGATCCAGGCCGGGCCCTCGTCCGTGCCCAGGCGCGCGGACTCCACGGGAAGCGTGGCCAGCGCCTGGCGCACCGCTTCGGCGGCAGGCCAATTCGCGCTGTGGGCGAGCAGGCGCCCGTCCTGCACCTGCAGCACGGCCATCCGGCCATGCGGCTGGATGGCGCCCGGAACCCGGATGGGTTCGTCGGCGCACTGGGAGAGATCAGGCAGCGGCAGTGCGCTCATGCAATGCGGTTTCCAGCAGCAGTGTGAGGGCGTCGAAGCTCCGGCAGGCGCTGTCGCACGCCTGGGCGAGCGCATCCGGCGACTGGAGTTCGTCCTCGAGCAGGCGACGGAACTCGCGCCACATGGCGCCGGTCGCAGCGCCCCATCCATGGAAATAGGCGGAGCCTGCCTCGACAGGGATGCCCTGCGCCGACAGCGCGCGCGTGATCACCTGGCCGCCCAGGGCCGATCCTTCCATGACGTACAGGGACCCCCATGCCGCCGCTTCGGAGCCGATCCACGGTACGTGGACCGGGGCGGAGGGCACCGGGATGCCGAGGGCGTGCAGATCCCGGGCCAGGAACCCGCGCCGCGAGCGCGCGCGCAGCCAGCCGTGCCAGCGTGCCGGCAGCGCGTCGGCAACGGCGTTCTCCCAGGCGGGGACGAACCCGCCGAAGACCCCCAGCACGCGCGGATAGCGGGACGCTTCGCCGAGGCGGCGCAAGTCCATCAGTCGGTCGAGACGGTCGTGGTGGCCACGGGTGGCGGCCCTCAGCGCGGAGAGGGGGACGTGAAGATCGGCTTCCAGCAAGGCGGTACGCAGGGACGGGTTCGGTCCGGCGCGCGGCGTGGGGCGCGCGGATGTTCAGGATGGGCTGATCGTGTCATCTGCGCGGCGGGGTGGATGTAGGACAAATTCCAAGCTCGCGTTGAACATTTGCACCTTGGTGCTACGCCTGCGGAGCGCCGGCTGGATGCATGTACAGTGGCGTCCATGCATGCCTTGCTGGATGGCAACAACTTCTACGTGAGCTGCGAGCGGGTCTTCCGTCCCAGCCTGAACGGCCGGCCGGTGGTGGTGCTGTCCAACAATGACGGCTGCGCCATCGCCCGGAGCAATGAAGCCCGGGCGCTCGGCATCCGGATGGGCACGCCTTTCCATGAAATCCGCGCGCGCCTCGCCGACGCGGGCGTGGTCGCGTTGTCGGCGAACTTCACGCTGTACGGGGACATGAGCAATCGCCTGATGGCCATCGCCGCCGGGCTCGGCCCGGCACAGGAGGTGTATTCCATCGACGAATGCTTCGTGGGCCTGCATGGCGTGCGCGGAGACCTGCGCGAGCGCGCGATGCGCGTGCGGGAGCGCGTCGCGCAATGGATAGGCATCCCCTGCGGCATCGGCATCGGCGCCACCAAGACGCTGGCCAAGCTGGCGAACCATGTCGCCAAGGAGGCGGAGCGCCGGCCGGGCGGGGCTTATCCGGCAACCCTGGCGCAGGTGTGCGACCTGTCCCGGCTGCCCGCCGGCTGCACGCCCGAGCAGCTCCTAGCGGCCACGCCGGTGGGCGATGTCTGGGGCATCGGCCCGCGGATGACGGCGCAGCTCGAAGCGGATGGCGTCCGGACCGCCCTCGACCTGGCGCGCGCGGATGCGGCAGCCCTGCGCCGGCGCTTCGGGGTGGTTGCCGAGCGAACCGTGCGCGAGTTGCAGGGCATCCCGTGCCTGCAGGTGGAGGACGTTCCGCCGCCGAAGAAGGAGGTGGCCTGCACCCGCGCGTTCGGCGAGCCGGTCGGCACCCTGGCGCCCCTCCAGGAGGCCGTGAGTGACTACGCCGGTCGCGCGGCCTTCAAGCTGCGCGGCCAGCGCACGCGCGCGGCCCAGGTGCTGGTCTTCATCCACACCAATCCCTTCCGGCGCTCCGAGAAGCAATATGCGCGCAGCGCCACGGTGCCGCTGCGGCGGCCGGGCAACGACACGGCGGCCATCACGCAGGCGGCCCTGCGGGGACTCGCGTCCATCTGGCAACCGGGCTATCGCATCCACAAGGCGGGCGTGATCCTGCTCGACCTGCAGGATGAATCGGTGGAGCAAGGCGAACTGTCCTTGGACGCCGCCCCCGAGCGGAACGATGCCCGCCTGATGGCGGCCATGGACCGGCTCAACGACCGGTACGGGCGCGGCACCGTGCAGGTTGCGAGCGCCGGGCTCGGCGGGGAGGCGCGG
>JAJNBO010000544.1 GCA_021156245.1 Ramlibacter sp.
GTTCTCGAAATAGTCGCCGAGGCGGGTGAAGAGGGGCCCGTGGCGCGCGCTCCAGTAGCTGCGCACCGTGTCGCTCAGCACCTCGTTGCCGCAGGCCTGTGCGATGGCGGTGTGGAAGGCCTCGTCGCCCGCGCGCGGCTCGATGCCCGCGGCGACGTCGTCGTGCATGCGCTGGATGGCGCCGGCCATCTCCGCGACGTGCGCCCTCTTGGCATGGCGTGCGGCCAGAGCCGCCACCTCGCCTTCGACCAGTTCTCGCGCCTGCATGACCTGCAGCGGACCCCAGTCGGCGCCGTTCGCACCGGCGCCATGCCCATCGCGCTGCTGCGGCGGCTGCACGTAAATGCCCGAGCCGGTGCGCACCTCGACCCAGCCTTCCACCTCCAGGGCGATGAGCGCCTCCCGCACCGAAGGCCGGCTGACCCCGAGTTGCTTGGCGAGGTCGCGTTCCGCCGGCAGGCGGGTGCCGGCGTCGAACTCGCCCGCGCTGATCAAGCCACGCAGCTGCTCCGCGATCTGGCGGTACAGGCGGCTCGATTCGACGGCTTGCAGGGGCATCTGGGGGAGGGCTAGGGTTGATGCGGACTGGCCAAGTGGTCAGGCCAATTAATATCGGGTCCGTGGGGCGCCTGCGCATCGGGGTGTTCCCCTAGCCCCTGGTCCCCAGCCCCTAGACCCTCTCGCGAAGGAGCATTCGTGCGACTGAAGAATCGAACCGCCCTCGTCACCGCCGCAGGCCAGGGCATCGGCCGCGCGAGCGCGCTGGCGCTGGCCGCGGAAGGCGCCCAGGTCTGGGCGACGGACGTCAACCGGCCATCGACGTCCTCTTCAACTGCGCCGGCTTCGTCCACAGCGGCACCGTGCTGCAGGCGAGCGACGAGGAATGGAACTTCGCGTTGAACCTGAACGTGCGCGCGCAGTTCTGGGCGATCCAGGCCGCGCTGCCGCGGATGCTGGAGAACGACGACGGCGCCGGCCGCGGCAGCATCATCAACATGGCCAGCGTATGCAGCAGCATCAAGGGCCTGCCGAACCGGTTCATCTACGGCACCAGCAAGGCCGCGGTGATCGGCCTGACCAAGAGCGTGGCGGCCGACTACGTGGCCAACGGGATCCGCTGCAACGCCATCTGCCCCGGCACCGTGGACACGCCGTCGCTGCACGACCGCATCAACGCCAACGCGGACCCGGTGGCGGCGCGCAAGGCGTTCATCGCGCGGCAGCCGATGGGCCGGCTCGCGAAGCCGGAGGAGATCGCGCCGCTCGTCGTCTTCCTCGCCAGCGACGAATCGGTGTTCGTCACCGGCCAGGCTTATGCTGCGGATGGAGGCATCACCATATGAACCAACTCGACTTCAAGGGCCGCCACGCGGTCGTCACCGGCGGCGCCGCCGGCCTGGGCTTCGCCATCTCGCAGCGGCTGCTCGCCTCCGGCGGGCGCGTCACCGTCTGGGACCGCGACGAAGCCGCGGCTTCGAAGGCCGCGAAGGAGCTCGGCGCGGGCGCCGGCTTCGTCGTCGTGGACGTGGCGAGCGAGACGTCCGTGCGCGACGCGGTGCAGGCCACGTTGAAGCGCGAGAAGCGCATCGACGCCCTGGTCAACAGCGCCGGCATCACCGGCCCGAACGCGAAGGTCTGGGACTACCCCGTCGACGCCTGGCGCCAGGTGATGGACATCAACCTCACCGGCCTCTTCCTGTGCTGCCGCGAGGTGGTGCCGGCGATGCGGGAAGCGAACTACGGCCGCATCGTCAACATCGCCTCCGTCGCCGGCAAGGACGGCAACCCGAATGCCAGCGCGTACAGCGCCAGCAAGGCGGCGGTGATGGCGCTGACCAAGTCGCTCGGCAAGGAGCTGGCCGACACCGGCGTGCGCGTCAACTGCGTGACCCCCGCGGCGGTGAAGACGGGCATGTTCGACCAGATGTCGCAGGAGCACATCAACTTCATGCTATCGAAGATCCCGATGGGCCGCTTCGGCATGCCCGAAGAGATCGCCGCGATGGTCTGCTGGCTTTGCACCGAGGATTGCTCGTTCTCCACCGGCGCGGTCTTCGACCTGTCGGGCGGCCGCGCAACGTACTGACCCACCCCCGAAGCGCCTACGGCGCCTCCCCCTCAAGGGGGCGCCCCCAGCGGCCCGGCAAAGCCGGTTCCGCGGCGGCACTGGAAGAAACCCGTCCAACCAAGAAGGAAGAAGAATGAAACTGGTTCGTTATGGCAACCCGGGACGCGAGAAGCCGGGCCTGGTCGACTCCGATGGCAAGCTGCGCGACCTGAGCGGCGTGGTGCCGGACATCGGCCCCGAACAACTCGGGCAGGTGGGCCTGGCGAAGATCCGCAAGGCCAACCCGGCCAAGCTGCCGCTGGTGCGCGGCAACCCGCGCTTCGGCTGCCCGGTGGCGTACGTGCCGAAGTTCATCGCGATCGGCCTGAACTACTCGGACCACGCGGCCGAATCGAACATGCCGATCCCCGCCGAGCCCATCGTCTTCATGAAGGCGACCAGCTGCATCCAGGGCCCGAACGATCCGGTGATGCTGCCGCGCGGCTCTGTCAAGACCGACTGGGAAGTGGAGCTGGGCATCGTGATCGGCACGCGCGCGCGCTACGTACCCATGAACAAGGCGCTGGCGCACGTGGCCGGCTACACGGTGGTGAACGACGTCAGCGAGCGCGAGTACCAGCTGGAGCGCGGCTCGCAGTGGGACAAGGGCAAGGGCTGCGACACCTTCGGCCCCATCGGCCCCTGGCTGGTGACCAGCGACGAGATGACCAAC
>JAJNBO010000094.1 GCA_021156245.1 Ramlibacter sp.
GCAGCAAGGCCAGCTGGCGGCGCTCGCCCTGGAAATGGCGGAGCAAGGCACCAGCACCACGGGCCTGCAGCCGACCGCGTCCGAGCAGCAGGTGCAACTGGCGCTGCGCTGGAACCTCGCGGGCTGGCCGTGGGCACGCTACGCCCCGGCCATCATGGCCGCCGTGCGCGCCGGGGTGCCGGTCGTGGGCGCCAACCTGCCGAAGGACAGGCAGCGGCAGGCGATGCGGGACGACATGCTGGACGAGCGCCTCCCGGAGGCCGCGATCGTGGCGCAGCGGCAGGCCGTGCGCGATGGGCACTGCGGCATGCTGCCGCCGCAACAGATCGCTCCCATGACCCGCATCCAGGTCGCGCGCGACGTGTCGATGGCGCAGACCGTGGCCTCGCTGGCCCAGCCCGGCAAGACCGTGGTCCTGCTGGCCGGATCCGGGCACGTGCGGCCGGACATCGGGGTGCCCCAGCTCCTGCCGGCCAACCTGAAGGTCCGCGCGATCGAATTGCCGCGCGAGGAGACGGGGCGCGACTACTGCGCGGAACTGCGCAAGCAGACGGAGCAGCGCCGGTAAGGCTAGGCGTGGGCCTTCACCGAGTCGGCCAGCGTGTTCACCAGCTTGTCGATGTGCGACTTCTCCACGACGTAGGGCGGGGCGATCACCAGCACGTCGCCGGCCGGGCGCACGAGCGCACCCTTCTTGAAGCAGTCCACGAAGATGTCGTAGGCCCGCTTGCCCGGTGAGCCCGCGATGGGCGCCAGCTCCACCGCGGCGGCCAGGCCCAGGCTGCGGATGCCGATCACGTTCGGCAGGCCCTTGAAGGTGGAATGGAATGCGTCGCCGAGCACCTTGCCCATCTCGCCGGCACGCTGGAACAGGCCGTCCTTCTCGTACAGGTCCAGCGTCGCGATCGCGGCCGCGCAGGCGACGGGATGGCCCGAGTACGTGTAGCCGTGGAAGAACTCGATGACGTGCTCCGGCGCATCGGTCTTCATCATCGCGTCGTAGAGCTTGTCGCGGCAGATCACGCCGCCGAGCGGAATGACGCCGTTGGTGACGGCCTTGGCGAAGTTCAGCATGTCCGGCACCACGCCGTAGAAGTCCGCGCCGAAGTTGGTGCCCATGCGGCCGAAGCCCGTGATCACCTCGTCGAAGATCAGCAGGATGCCGTGCTTGTCGCAGATCTCCCGCAGCCGCTTCAGGTAGCCCTTGGGCGGCAGGTACCAGCCGGCGGAACCGGCGACGGGCTCGACGATGATGGCAGCCACGTTGCTCGGATCGTGCAGCGGCAGGATGCGCTGCTCGAGCTCCAGCAGGTAGTCTTCCTGCGACTCCGGTTCGCGGTTGTGGATGTACGCGTTGGCCGGGTCGTGGATGAAGCGCATGTGGTCCACGCGCGGCAACAGCGAGGTGCCGTACACCTTGCGGTTGGCCGGGATGCCGCCCACGCTCATGCCGCCGAAGCCGACCCCGTGGTAGCCGCGCTCGCGGCCGATGAACACGTTGCGGTGGCCTTCGCCGCGCGCCCGGTGATAGGCCAGCGCCACCTTCAGCGAGGTGTCCGCCGCTTCCGACCCCGAGTTGCAGAACAGCACCTTGTTCAGGTCGCCGGGCGCCATGGCCGCGATCTTCTGCGCCGCCACGAAGGCCTGGTCGTTGCTCGCCTGGAAGGCCGTGGCGTAGTCCAGCGTGTCCAGCTGCTTCTTGATCGCCTCGTTGATGGGCTTGCGGTTGTGGCCCGCGCCCACGCACCACAGGCTGGAGATCCCGTCGATCACCTGCCGGCCGTCATGCGTGGTGAAGGTCATGCCGTCCGCGCCGGTGAACACGCGCGGGTCCTTGCGGAAGGAGCGGTTCGGGGTGAAGGGCAGCCAGTGGCTGTCCATGTTGAAGTCGTTGTACGCCATGGGGAACTCCTGGAACGAGGCCCCATTTTGCCCCTTCGGCGACAATGTCGCGCTATGTCCGACGCCTACATCCTGACGCTCTCCTGCCCCGACCGACCCGGCATCGTCCACGCCGTCTCCGGCTTCCTGCTGGAGCGGGGCGGCAACATCGAGGAAGCGGCGCAGTACAACGACCACGACACCGGGCTGTTCTTCATGCGGGTGCGGTTCGCCTGCGGCCAGCTCACGCAGGAGGACCTTCGGGCCCAGTTGAAGCACTTCGGCGACGGCTACCAGATGGACTGGAAGCTGCACGCCGCGCGCCAGCCGATGAAGACCGTCATCTTCGTCAGCAAGGAAGGCCACTGCCTGAACGACCTGCTGTTCCGCGTCAAGAGCGGGCTGCTGCCGCTGGACATCCGCGCGATCGTGTCCAACCACCGCGAGTTCTACCAGCTGGCCGCCAGCTACAACGTGCCGTTCCACCACATCCCGGTGACGGCCGCGACCAAGGCGCAGGGCGAGGCGCGCCAGTACGAGGTGATCGAGTCCGAAGGCGCGGAGCTGGTGGTGCTGGCGCGCTACATGCAGATCCTGTCGGACGACCTGTGCCGCAAGCTGGCCGGCCGCGCGATCAACATCCACCACAGCTTCCTGCCCAGCTTCAAGGGTGCGAAGCCCTACTACCAGGCGCACGACCGCGGCGTGAAGCTGATCGGCGCGACGGCCCACTACGTGACGGCCGACCTGGACGAGGGCCCGATCATCGAGCAGGACGTTGCGCGCGTAGACCATTCGTACTCGGTCGAGGCCCTCACGGCCCAGGGCCGCGACACCGAAAGCATGGTGCTGGCCCGCGCCGTCAAGTGGCACAGCGAGCACCGTGTGCTGATCAACGGCCACAAGACGGTGATCTTCCGCTGACCCGAAGCGGCGACGTTCGCTACAGTGATGCCATGAACGCGCCCGCCGACCCCGAAGGCCTGCAGCGTGCCGAGCGCCAGTCCGCGGTCGTGGCCGCGCTGGAGCCGCTGCTGCCGCGCGGCGCCCTGCTCTGGCACCGCGAGGACACCACCCCCTACGAATGCGACGGCCTCACGGCGTACCGCCAGCGGCCGCTGGTGGTTGCGCTGCCGGAGTCGGAGTCGCAGGTGCAGGCCGTCCTGAAGGCCTGCCACGCCTTGCAGGTTCCGGTCGTCGCGCGCGGCGCCGGCACCGGCTTGTCGGGCGGCGCGCTGCCGCACCAGTTGGGCGTCACGCTGTCGCTCGCCAAGTTCAACGCGATCCGCAGCATCGACCCGGTGTCTCGCACCGCGGTCGTGCAGTGCGGCGTGCGCAACCTGGCGATCAGCGAAGCGGCGGCGAGCTACGGGCTGTACTACGCGCCCGACCCGTCGAGCCAGATCGCCTGCACCATCGGCGGCAACGTGGCGGAAAACTCCGGCGGCGTGCACTGCCTGAAATACGGCCTGACCCTGCACAACGTGCTCAAGGTGCGCGGCTTCACCGCGGCGGGCGAGCCGGTGGAATTCGGCAGCGATGCCCTCGATGTGCCTGGCTTCGACCTGCTGTCCGTGGTGATCGGCAGCGAGGGCATGCTCGCGGTGGCGACGGAAGTGACGGTGAAACTCATTCCGAAGCCGCAGCTCGCGCGCTGCATCATGGCCAGCTTCGACGACGTACGCAAAGCCGGCGACGCCGTGGCAGCCGTCATCGCGGCCGGCATCATTCCCGCTGGCCTGGAGATGATGGACAAGCCCATGACCGCGGCCGTCGAGGACTTCGTGCATGCGGGCTACGACCTCAGCGCGGAGGCCATCCTGCTGTGCGAGAGCGACGGCACGCCGGAGGAAGTAGAGGAAGAGATCGGCCGCATGAGCGAGGTGCTGCGCAATGCGGGCGCCACCGCGATAGCGGTCAGCCGCGATGAATCCGAGCGCCTGCGTTTCTGGAGCGGCCGCAAGAACGCGTTCCCCGCGTCCGGCCGGATCAGCCCCGACTACATGTGCATGGACTCCACCATCCCGCGCAAGCGCCTGGCGGACATCCTGCTGGCGATCCAGGAGATGGAGAAGAAGTACGGCCTGCGCTGCGCCAACGTCTTCCACGCCGGCGACGGCAACCTGCACCCGCTGATCCTGTTCGACGCCAACGACGCCGACCAGCTGCACCGCTGCGAGCTGTTCGGCGCGGACATCCTGGAAACCAGCGTCGCCATGGGCGGCACGGTCACGGGCGAACACGGCGTCGGGGTGGAGAAACTGAACTCGATGTGCGTGCAGTTCAGCGAGCCGGAGCTGCAGCAGATGCGCGGCGTGAAGCTGGCCTTCGATCCGCAGGGCCTGCTGAATCCCGGCAAGGTCGTCCCGACGCTGAACCGCTGCGCCGAGTACGGGAAGATGCTGGTCCGGGGCGGGCGCATCACCCACCCCGACCTGCCGCGCTTCTAGCGCGCGCGCATCACGGCTTGCAGGCCGTGTCGGTGATGACGATGTCGTCCTTGCC
This sequence comes from Ramlibacter sp., assembly GCA_021156245.1. GTDB lineage: Bacteria > Pseudomonadota > Gammaproteobacteria > Burkholderiales > Burkholderiaceae_C > Ramlibacter. Next base: position 4,387 of record JAJNBO010000094.1, read on the forward strand.
GGTGTTCTTGTCGTCGTCCTTGACGATCTGGTTCACGAACACCTGCGAGTAGACCACCACCTCGTTCTGCACAGCCGGCGTCGACGCGGGCGGCGGCGGGGGCTCCGGCGCTGCGGCCACGACAAGATGCAGCTCCGAGCCGCTTGCGACGGCTTCGAAGGAGGTCGGCGAGACGCTCGGCATCGTGCCGGCGTCCAGGCTGGAAGCCTGGACCACGCTGTAGGACCCGGCGGGAATCTCGACCCCGCCCAGGACGTTGACGGCCACGGTTCCACCCGACGTGGCGCTGCCGCTCACTGCAAGCTTGTCGAACGACGTCGCGCTGCCGAAATCGATGGCCAGCGTGGAGCCGGATTCCATGACCAGGTTGCCGGTCAGCGTCAGCGTGCCGACCGCGCCCGCGCCGCCGGGGGAGATCGTCCCGAAGTTGGCCACCGTACCGGCGCCCCCGGCGACCACCAGGTTGCCGCTGCCGCTGATGTGGCCGCTGGCGGCGTTGGTCAGGTAGCCCACGGTCATCACCGCCGGGCCGCTGGACACGCCGAAGCCGATGTTCAGCGTGCCATCCACGATGACCTTGCCTTCGTTCAGCGAGAAGTCCGGCGCCGTCACGGTGGCACCCGCGGCCACGTCGAAGACGCCATGGTTGTCGACCAGGTTCAGGTTCGAGGTGCCGCCCGTGGCGGAGATGCGCGCGCCCTCGTGGTTGGTGACGCCGCCCGATGGCATCAGGGCCGATCCGTCCGCGAGCTGCACCTGGTCGAAGTTGACGAACGAGCCGCCGCCGGTCACCGACGACCCGGTGTTCATGCGAACGTCGGCGTTGTTCACCCAGATCGAATGCAGCTGCATCGCGCCCTGCACCTGCACCTTGGTGCCCTCGGCCGAGAAGACGCCCTGCGTTCCGGTCGCGCCGGTGCTGCCGTCGAAGTTGGTCCCGCCCATGCCGCCCTGCGAGTGGATCTCCGGGGCCTGCAGGATCACCTCGGCGTTGGCCGAAGACACGTCGACCAGCCCGCCCGCGCCGCCGTTGCCGGCGTTCGGCAGCCCTTCCGCCTCGCCGTCGCCGCCGTTGCCGCCGCGCGCGATCAACTGGATGCCGTTGCCCAGCACGAGGTTGCCGCTGGATCGCGCGACCTTCACCGTGCCGCCATCGCCGCCGTTGCCGGCCGCGACGGAGGAACTCCCCTGACCGCCATCGCCGCCGCTCGCGTCGATGAAGGGCGTGAGCAGCGTGCCGCCGAAGGTGACGTTGGCGATGCCGCCCAGGCCACCGTTGCCGCCCGGCAGCAGCGCCGCGCCGCCCGCGGCCTGCACGCCGTCGGTGCGGATGTGCAGCTTGGATTCGAGGGTGATGTCGCCACCGTCCCCCCCGCTGGCGCCATGGCCGCCGTTGGCGCTGAGGGCGGGCGTTGGCCCGTCGGCCGCGGCAGCGAACCCGTCCACGGACGCCGGCATCTGCTCGGCGACAATGGAGCCGCCGGTGGACTTGACCACGATGGACCCGGCGTCACCGCCGCGCCCGAGATAGCTGGAGCCACCGTCGACGGACACGGCCGGCCCGCCATAGGATCGCAGGGTGATGTCGCCGTCGGCCCTGACGTCGACCAGGCCGCCCCGGCCCCCTTGGCCGCCGCTGTCGGAGAAACCTCCGCTCGCGTACAGCCCCTGGAAGCCGACCGCGCCGCCCCCCTTGATGACGATCGAGCCGGCGGCCTTGCCGACTGCGCCGCTGCCGCCGCTCACGTCGATGTTGTATCCGGAGATGTCGCCGCCCGCGGAGACCTGCACGGTGCCACCCGCGCCACCGGCGCCGGCGCCCGTAACCCCGAACGAGTTTCCGCCGTAGGCGTTCATGGACCCGAGCGAAACGTCGCCCGAGGTGGTGGTCACCTGGATGCCGCCAGCCGCGCCCGCCGTGCCGCCGGTGGCGGAGCCGGAGTCCGCGCTGCCACCGACGGCCGACACGTTGCCGCCCTGCACGCCCGTGCCCGCCGACAGCAGGATCTTGCCGCCTGCGCCCGCGGTGCCCCCGCCCGCCGAACCCGCGGACACCGAGCCGCCGTCCGCGCGGGCCGTGCTCAGGTCGATGCGGCCACCGGCGATCACCGTGATGTCGCCTGCGCGCTTGGCCACCGGCCCGGCGGTGGCGCTGGAGGACATGGCGTCGCCGCCGCTGGAATGGATGCCGCCGCCGCTGACGTCGGTCTTGGCCTGCACGAGGACGTCGCCGCCGAGTCCTGCCGGGCGGATCTCGCCGAAGGAGTCGGTGCTGGAGCCGCCTTGCGTGTCGATGGAGCTGAAAAAGACACCGCCGCCCGAGGACGTCGCGGTCACCATCCCGCCGTTGCCGGAGCCGGTGCTGCCCGAGGCGCCCATGCCGAAGGCGTAGAGGCTGCCGCCGCTGATGTCGCCCTGTGCGGTCAGCTGGATGTCGCCGGCGGACACGCCGGAGAAACTGCCGTGCGAACGCACTTCCTGGAAGCTGAGCGAGCCACCCTCCGCGGTGAGGCGGATGCTTCCCGCGTCCGCGCCGGTACCCTGGCGCCCGTTGGTCTGGAACACGCCGTCGCCCAGGATGCTGCCGCCGGCGAGCACGTCGATGCTGCCGTACGTGCGCCGAACCAGCGTCGAGGAGCCGAAGTCGACGTCACCGCCGGCATCGATGCGGGTGCTCCCGTTGCTGCCCTGCACCGTGTTCGCCCCCGAGAAACCGGAGCTGGTGCGGAAGCGGATGTCGCGCGCCGCGGTGATGTCCAGGTCGCCGCCGCTGTAGAGGCCGGTGCTCGAACCGACTTCCACGAAGCTGGTGTTGCCGACCACCACGTCGCGGCCGGCCTCGATGTCCAGGCCGGTGTTGCCGTTCAGGGAGGTGGAGGTTTCACCCAGGTTGCCCCTGGCGCCGATGCGCACGTCGCGGCCCGCCAGGACCTGCAGCTTGCCGCCGTAGACCGACACGTCATCGATCACGACATCGTTGGCGCCCTGCAGCACCGCGTTGCCGTTGACGCTGATGTCCGCATTCGGGGCGACCCGCAGGTCCCCGGACGTGGTGACGAGGTTGAGGTTGCCGTTGGCGGTGATGGCGTTGCCGCCCCCGCCGCCAAGATACGTCGGCACCTGGCCGATGGTCAGCGACGTTGCATTGGTGACGGAGATGTTGGTGCCGGCCAGCCCCTGGAAGCGATCCATCTGGTTTGCGCCGGTCAGGCTGATGCGGCCCGTATCGGCCTGTGCATAGACTTCGGACACGCGCACGACGCTGGTCGCGGCGTTCTGCTGGATGTAGCTGCCGGCCTGCAGGTGGAGCACGCCGTTGGTGTCGCCCACGGCGGCCACCGCGGGCGGCGGCGGCGCCGCGACGACGGCGGTGAGCTTGCCATCCAGCTGGATGTAGGTGTCTGCCGTCAGGGCCAGCGTGTTGCCGGAGCCCCAGGCCACGTCGGCATCTCCCATCAGCGTGATCGAGCCGCCGTTGGGGCCGGACGATCCGCCGGAGGTCGTCACCTGGACGTTGCCGAACTCGAGCTGCGCCGCCAGCACGTCGTCG
>JAJNBO010000095.1 GCA_021156245.1 Ramlibacter sp.
CACGGGCAGCAGGAAGGCCGCGGTCTTGCCGCTGCCGGTCTGGCTGGAGACCATTAGGTCGTTGAACGCCTTGCCGTCCACGTGCTCCTGCGCCATGGCGAGGCCGATGCATTGCTGCTGCACGGTGGTCGGCTGCGTGAAGCCCAGGTCCGCCACGGCGGCGAGCAGCTCGGGCGCCAGGCCGAGGGTGGCAAAGCCGTTGGCCACGGGAGCCGCCTCGACGGCCGCGGGAGCGGTATCGATGGTTTCGAACGTGGCGTCTTGGGCCACGGGGGTATCTTGATTGAAGTCCGTCATTGAAGTGTCCACGCGACGCTGCCCAGGGCGGGCGCGCCGTCATCAGAATGGTTGGAGAACATCAACCATTCCAACGACAAACAGGTCTTGCGGCCTGCGGCCCTATCTGTTTTTCAGCTGCCGTGAAGCAGCAAGCCTGCGATTATGACAGGTTTCGGGTTTTCCCGCACACGCTCGTTTCAGGCGAGCTTCAGGAAGTGCGCGCGGTAATGGGCCAGTTCGTCGATGGACTCGTGCACGTCGGCCAGCGCCGTGTGCAGCTGGCGCTTCTTGAAGGACGAATGCACTTCCGGCCGCCACCGCCGCGCCAGCTCCTTCAGCGTGCTGACGTCGAGGTTGCGGTAATGGAACCAGCCCTCCAGCGCGGGCATGTATTTCACGAGGAAGCGGCGGTCCTGGCCGATGGTGTTGCCGCACATGGGCGAGCCGTGCTTGGGCACGTAGCGCTTGATGAACTCCAGCACCTGCTCCTCCGCCTGCGCCTCCGTCACCGTGGAGGCGCGCACCTTCTCCGTCAGGCCGCTCTTGCCGTGCGTGCCCTTGTTCCAGGCATCCATCAAGTCCAGTTGCGCCTGGCTCTGGTGGATGGCGATCACCGGGCCCTCGATACGGGGTTCGAGGTGCGGCCCGGTCACCACGACGGCGATCTCGATGATCCGGTCGCGCTCGGGGTCGAGCCCCGTCATTTCACAGTCGAGCCACACCAGGTTCTGGTCGCTCTTCTCCAGGGTCGCGGGAGCCTGCCCGTTGCTGTCTGCCATGGGGGCATTGTCGCCGATGGCCTACCATTGCAGGCATGGATCCCTCCTCCACCCTCACCCTGGCATTCGCCGCTTTCCTGCTGGCAGGCCTGGTCGTGAAGTTCTGGCTGTCGTCCCGGCAGGTCCGCCACGTGGCACGGCATCGCGATGCGGTGCCGCCCGCATTCACGAGCACGGTCTCGCTGGCGGCGCACCAGAAGGCGGCCGACTACACGGTGGTGAAGTCGCGTGTCGGCCTGCTGGAAACGGCCTTTGGCGCCGCGGTGCTCCTGGGCTGGACGCTGATGGGCGGACTGGACGTCCTGAACCGCGCGCTGGTCGCCTGGCTGGGCACCGGCATGACGCAGCAGCTGGTGCTGCTCGCATGCTTTGCCGTGATCAGCGGGCTGCTCGACCTGCCCTTCACGCTGTACCAGACCTTCGTGGTCGAAGAGCGTTTCGGCTTCAATAAGATGACCTGGAAGCTCTGGCTCGCCGACGCGGTGAAGGGCACCGCCATCGGCGCCTTGATCGGCCTGCCGATCGCGGCGCTGATCCTCTGGCTGATGGGCGCGACCGGGGACATGTGGTGGCTGTGGGCCTGGGGCGTGTGGATGGGATTCAACCTGCTGCTGCTGGTCGTCTATCCCACCTTCATCGCGCCGCTGTTCAACAAGTTCCAGCCGCTCGAGGACGAAACGCTCAAGGCGCGCGTGACCGCGCTGATGCAGCGCTGCGGCTTCGCGGCCAAGGGCCTCTTCGTCATGGATGGCAGCAAGCGCAGCGCGCACGCCAACGCCTACTTCACGGGCTTCGGTGCGGCCAAGCGCGTGGTCTTCTACGACACCCTGCTCTCCAAGCTGTCCCCCGCCGAAGTCGATGCGGTGCTGGCGCACGAACTCGGGCACTTCAAGCACAGGCACATCGTCAAGCGGATCGTGGCGCTGTTCGCGCTGAGCCTCGGAGGCTTCGCGCTGCTCGGATGGCTGGCCTCCAAGGTCTGGTTCTACACCGGTCTCGGCGTGCGGCCCAACCTCGACGGCCCGAACGACGCGCTGGCGCTGCTGCTGTTCATGCTGGCCGTTCCGGTGTTCACGTTCTTCATCTCGCCCGTCATGGCGCGCTTCTCGCGCAAGCACGAGTTCGAGGCCGACGCCTTCGCGGCGCAGCAGACCAGCGGCTCCGACCTCGGCACCGCGTTGCTGAAGCTGTACGAGGACAACGCGTCCACGCTCACGCCCGATCCGGTGTTCGTGAAGTTCTACTACTCGCACCCGCCCGCGTCCGAACGGCTGGCGCGGCTCGGCGCGGGAGCCCCGGCATGAGCGACTCCACGCTGAACGTGCGGGACTGGTCGCAGCAGCCCCGCCGCGCCCTCACCCCGACCGAGATTGTCAAGCGCCTCGCGGACTTGCCCGGCTGGCGCCTCAGCGGAGATGGCGAGGACGTCGCCATCGAGCGCAGCTTCCGCTTCGGCAACTACTACGAGACCATCTCGTTCGTGAATGCGCTGGCCTTCGTGGCCAACGCGCTGGACCATCACCCGGACCTGTCGGTGCATTACAGCCGTTGCGTGGTGCGCTGGCGCACGCATGACGTGCACGGCATCTCCGAAACCGACTTCGAATGCGCGGGCCGCACCGACGCCCTGCTCGCATGAGGGACGGTCTCCTTGGCTGAGAACGGCGCCGCGTACTCCGGGATCGTGGTGGCCAGCCACGGCCGCCACTGCCTGGTCGAATCCTCCGATGGCGCGCGGCGCCTGTGCCACGCGCGCGGCAAGCGGAACGAAGCCGTCGTCGGCGACCGGGTGCAATGGCGCACCACCGGCGACGAAGGCGTGATCGCGGCGGTGGAGCCGCGGCGCAACCTGTTCTACCGCCAGGACGAGGTCCGCACCAAGTCCTTCGCGGCGAACCTCGACCAGGTGCTGGTGCTGATCGCGGCCGAGCCGGAATTCTCGGAAATGCAGCTCGCCCGCGCGCTCATCGCGGCGGAGGCCGAGCGCATCGCGCCCCTGATCGCGCTGAACAAGAGCGACCTCGTCGAACCGTTCGAGCGGGCATGGAAGCGGCTGCTGCCGTACCAGCACATGGGCTACGGCGTGCTCCCCCTGTCCCTGAGGCTGTCCAAGGACACCGACCATGCGCACCTGATGGAGCACCTGCGCGGCAAGACGACGCTGGTGCTCGGGCCCTCGGGCGCGGGCAAGAGCACGCTGATCAACCTGCTGGTGCCGCAGGCGCAGGCGCTCACGGGCGAGATCTCGCAGGCGCTCAACTCCGGCAAGCACACGACCACCGCGACCACGTGGTACTGGGTCGACGCCGGGCGGACGACCGCCATCATCGACTCGCCCGGCTTCCAGGAGTTCGGCCTGCACCACATCGACCGCATGCAGCTCGCAGGGCTGATGCCTGACCTGAAGCCCCACGTCGCGAACTGCAAGTTCTACAACTGTACGCATCTGCACGAGCCGGGCTGCGGCGTGCTCGCGGCCGTCGCGGATGAGCCAGGCGCGCCGAAGGACAAGGTCGAGCCCAGCCGACACCGCATCTACCGCACGTTGTTCGAAGAACTTTCACAGACCCGCTACTAAGCGCAACAAGCCCTTGTACCCGGGCGGCACACCCTCATCTTCGTGGCAGGAGGAAGCCACGCCTGATGAATCCGCTGCACGTCGTCTGTCCGCACTGCCACACCACCAATCGCGTCCACGCCGATGACCTGGCGCACGCGCCGGATTGCGGTCACTGCCACGAGGCCCTGTTCACGGGCCAGCCGGCCAACCTCGGCGCCACCGACTTCGAACGGCACGTGACCCGCAGCCAGCTGCCGGTGCTGGTGGATTTCTGGGCGCCCTGGTGCGGGCCTTGCAAGATGATGGCCCCCGCCTTCGAACAGGCGGCCGGCGCGCTGGAGCCGCGCGTCCAGCTCGTGAAGGTGAACACGGACGAAGCCCAGGGCCTGGGGGCGCGCCTGAACATCCGGAGCATCCCGACGGTGGCCTTGTTCGTGGGCGGCAAGGAAGTCGCGCGCCAGTCGGGCGCGATGGGCGCCGGCGACATCGTCCGCTGGACGCAGGCGCAGCTCGCTCGGGTATCGACGGCGGCTTGAACTTGCCGGGGTCGCTTCGCGAACCCGGCCTGCGGCTGGTCCGGGCAGGCGTGACGATTCGTAGGCTGGCGCTGGGTGGGCACCGAACCCCAGCGTTCAACCGATCAGCCGCGCCAGCGTCAGCAGTGCCAGCAACACCATCCAGAGCACCACCGAGCGCCAAACCAGCCCGACGACGCTGCGCAGGTGCGCGATCTCCGCTTCGCGGCCCGGCGTGCTGGCGGTGTCCAGGCCCGGCTGCATCCCGTCGCCGGCAGCCTGGAAGCCGCCGGTGGTGTTGGGCGTGAAGACGGGCCGCAGCGCTTCGCCGCCCAGGCGAACGTTCACCGCGCCCGACGTCGCCGCCAGGATGACGCCGTCGTTGTCGTTGGGGAAGCGCTGGGCGAAATGGCGCCAGCTGTCGATCGCTTCCTCGAAGCTGCCGACCACCGCGAAGGCCATGGCGGTCATGCGGGCCGGCAACCAATCCACCACCTTCCACGCACCGGCGGCGGCGGACTGGAGGGCCTCGCTCGCCGGCTGCACCTGCATGCGGCTGCGATGCCGCCAGTAGCGCGCGACGAATTCGGCCATGCGGTACAGCACCGCGCCGGCCGGGCCGAAGCCGAGCGCCGCGAGGATGGAGAACCACGCCAGCACGCCGAACACGTGGCGGTGCGCGGCGAGCACGGAGTATTCGATGACGTGCCGGACGATCTCGCTGCGGGGCAGCTCGGTGGCGTCCACCCGCTGCCACTGCGCCAGCAGCGAACGGGCGCGGGTCTCGTCGCCCGCCTCCAGCGCGTCGCGGATGGCGGTGAAGTGATGGCTGAATTGCCGGAAGCCCAGGGTGGCGTACAGCACCAGCACGCTCCAGACGACGGCAGCCGGCCAGCCCACCCACAGCAGCAGGGCCCAGTGGATCGCCAGCGCCAGCACGGCCGGCCCGACGACGGCGAGGAACCACGACACCCACCCGTGCTGCGTGCCGCCGGCGTCGAAGTTGCGGCTCACCCAGCGCGCCCAGACCCGCAAGGCGGAGTGGATCGGGTTGTTCGGTCCCAGCGGCCGCACCTGCTCGATCAGCAGGGCGAACAGGATCGCGAAGAAGGACATGCGCGGATGATAGCCGCGCCCCGGCCGCTCGCTCCCGCGCTCAGGCGGCGAGGAAGCGGTAGAAGTTGCGCAGCATGCCGGCGGTCGCGCCCCAGATGAAGCGCTCCTTGCTGCCGTCGACATACGGCATGGAGAACCATTCGCGTCGCGTGCCGCTGAACTCGATGGCATGGCGGCGGTGGTTGGCCGGGTCCATGAGGAAGTCGAGCGGCACCTCGAAGGCGTCAGCCACTTCGAAGGGATTCAGGGTGAGACGGTAGTCCGGCTGCACCAGGGCGATGACGGGCGTGACGATGAACATCGTGCCCGTGGTGTACGTCGGCAGATCCCCGATCACTTCCATGGTGCCGCGCGTCAGGCCGATCTCCTCCTCCGCTTCGCGCTGCGCCGTGTCCGCCGGATCGACATCGGTGTCGTCGCGCTTGCCCCCCGGAAACGCGACCTGGCCGGAGTGGGTGGTGAGGTGCGCGGTGCGCTCCGTCAGGATCACCATCGGCCGTTCGCGCATGACGATCGGCACCAGCACCGCGGCCTGGGCCGGCTCGCGGTCGGTGAAGCGAGGCTCCGAACGCAGTTCCTGCTCCCAGGCTGGCGGCTGCGCGAAGCGCAGGCGCAGCGCATCGGGGCGCAGGTGCGCGGTCGGCACCGGCGGCAGGTGCGCGTCCACGCCCACCACCGGGACTTCGCGCGGGTCGAAGTTGGGCAGCTTGGACAGCGGCGTGTCCGGCGGGATGACGGCGGAAGGGTCGATGGGCATGGCGTCAGAATGCAAAAACCGCCGCGAGCGGTGGCCGGCGGCGGTCCTGGCGGGAGGCGGTCTCCCTTATTCGGCGGCAGCGGCCACCGTCTTGGCGCCGCGCTGGGCCAGCTTTTCCTTGATGCGCGCCGACTTGCCGCTGCGCTCGCGCAGGTAGTACAGCTTGGCGCGGCGGACGTCGCCACGGCGCTTGACTTCGATGCCGGCGATCAGCGGGCTGTAGGTCTGGAACGTGCGCTCCACGCCTTCGCCGCTGGAGATCTTGCGCACCGTGAAGGCGCTGTTCAGCCCGCGGTTGCGCTTGGCGATCACGACACCTTCGTAGGCCTGCGCGCGCTTGCGGCTGCCTTCGACGACGTTCACGGAGACGATCACGGTGTCGCCGGGGGCGAACTCGGGGATCTTCTTGCCCAGGCGGGCGATTTCCTCTTGCTCGAGGGTCTGGATCAGGTTCATGGTGTCCTCAGTGATCGTGCCCGCGCTACGCTGAAGGTCCGGCCGATGGCGGCGGACGGCCGGGCAGAGGATCTGGAAAGCCGACGATTATAGCGTGGCGAGGAAAGCCTCGTCCACCGGGGTCAGGCGGCCGGCCTGGCGGGCGGCGGCGATCAGGTCCGGCCGGTGCTTCGCCGTCACGGCCAGCCGCTGGCGCCGGCGCCATTCGGCGATCCGGGCGTGGTGGCCGGAGAGCAGCTCCTCGGGCGCCTTGCGCCCCTCCCATTCCTCCGGGCGGGTGTAGTGCGGGCAGTCCAGCAGGCCGTCGAGGGCCGGGTTGAAGCTGTCTTCCTGGTGGCTGCCGGCATCGTTGAGCACGCCCGGCTGCAGGCGGGCCACGGCGTCCAGCAAGGCCATCGCCGCGATCTCGCCCCCGGACAACACGAAATCCCCCAGGCTCAGCTGCACGTCCACGTGGGTGTCGATGAAGCGCTGGTCGATGCCCTCGTAGCGGCCGCAGACCAGGATGGCGCCCCGGCTGGCCGACCAGCGTTCGACGCCCGCGTGGTCCAGGCGCTCGCCGATGGGGGAGAACAGGACGACGGGGGCGGCGTCCGCGCGATCGGCCTTCACCGCGGCCAGGCAGCGCGCGAGCGGCTCGGCCATCATCACCATGCCGGGGCCGCCGCCGAAGGGACGGTCGTCCACGCGGCGGTAGTTGCCCTCGGCGAAATCACGCAGGTTCCACAGCCGCACGTCCACCTGCTTCGTCTCGTACGCGCGGCGGGTCACGCCGGCGGCGAGGAACGGCGCGAACAGCTCCGGGAACAGGGTGACGAGGTCGAAGCGCATGGCGGCGCGGGATTAGTAGTCCGCCTGCCAGTCGACATCGATGCGGCGGCCTTCCTTGTCGACGCCGTCCACGTAGGCGGAGACGAAGGGAATCATGCGTTCCAGCGGCTTGCCGGGTTCGTCCTCGTACCCGACGACCAGCACGGTCTGCGGCCCGGTGGACAGCAGTTCCTTCACCTGGCCCAGGTGCACGCCTTCGCGGTTGACGACGTCGAGGCCCAGCAGGTCGACCCAGTAGTACTCGTCCGCGCCGGCCGTGGGAAAGGAAGAACGGGGAACGAAGATGCGGGCGCCCTTGAGCAGCTCGGCGGCATTGCGGTCGCCCACGGCATCCGCCCGGGCGACGATGGAGTCGGAATGTTCCCTGGCTTCCCGCACGCGCAGCAGCACCGTGCCCGAGAAAGTGGGCGAGCCCTTTTCCGTCGGTTGCAGGTACCAGCGCTTGGAAGAGAACAGCGCCTGCGGGTCGGCGCTGTGGGGGAGGACCTTGAACCAGCCCTGGATCCCCCAGGCATCGGCGATGCGCCCGACCTCGATGGCGTCGGCGGGAAGATCCGCCGGTTCGATGTCCGCGGGCAGCTTGCTTGCAGCTGCCGGACGGCCGGGCGCCGCCATTGCCGGATTACGCAGCGGCGGCGGCAGGAGCGGCGTTCGTCGCGCCGTCCTTGAGCAGGCGCTCGACGGTCGGGGACGCCTGGGCGCCCACGCCACGCCAGTACGTCAGGCGGTCCTGCGCGACGCGCAGCTTTTCCTCGCCGTCCTTGGCCAGCGGGTTGTAGAACCCCAGGCGCTCGATGAAGCGGCCATCGCGGCGCACGCGCTTGTCGGCGACGACGATGTTGTAGAACGGACGGGCTTTCGCGCCGCCGCGGGAGAGTCGAATGACGACCATGATTTATCCTTCGGGTATGTTCTTCCGGCGTTGAGACACGCGACTGGCCACCCGGCCAGCGACACGCCGAAAAGCCCACGATTATAACGTCTTCCCACTTTATGCTGACTCTGCGCTCCAGCACCGACCAGGACATCCCTGCGATCACGGCGATCTACGCCCACCACGTCACCCACGGCACAGGCACGTTCGAGACCACGCCGCCCACCGAAACGGACATGGCGGCGCGGCGCGCCGACGTGCTGTCCAAGGGCCTGCCCTACCTCGTGGCGGAGAACGACGGCCAGGTGCTCGGGTTCGCCTACTGCCAGTGGTTCAAGCCCCGGCCGGCGTACCGCTTCTCGGCCGAGGACTCGATCTACCTGCACCCGGACGCGGCGGGCCAGCGCATCGGCACCAAGCTCCTGACCGAGCTGACCAAGCAGGCGGAAGCGACCGGGCTGCGCAAGCTCATCGCGGTGATCGGCGACTCGGGCAATGCGCGTTCGATCGGCGTGCACCGGGCCGTCGGTTTCCGCCACGTGGGCACCATCCAGTCCTGCGGCTGGAAGTTCGGCCGCTGGCTGGACATCGTGATGATGGAGAAGTCCATCGGCGACGGCAATCGCACGGCGCCGGAAGCGCCCACGGCATGAAGAACAAGACGCTGGCGGCCTGGCTCGCCTTTCTCGGCGGCCCGTTCGGGCTGCATCGCTTCTACCTCCATGGCGCCGGAGACTGGCTCGGCTGGGCGCTCCCGCTGCCGACGCTGCTCGGTGGCTACGGCGTGCTGCGGATGTGGAACCTGGGGCAGAACGACCCCGTGAGCTGGGTGCTGACGCCGCTGCTCGGGTTCACCGTGGCCGGCTGCTGCCTGACCGCGATCGTGTACGGGCTGCGCAAGCCGGAGGAGTGGAATGCGCGCTTCAACCCCGGCGCGGACGCGCAGTCACCCGCCGGCCACACCGGATGGACGACGATCTGGGCGATCGCGCTCTCGCTGATGTTCGGCGCGGCGGTCCTGATGACCAGCATCGCGATCAGCTTCCAGGCCTACTTCCAGAACCAGGTCGAGGAAGGCCGGGCGATCAGCCAGTGAAGCACGTCAGAAGATCTGCAGGCTGATCCAGTAGGCGATCGCCGCGACGAATCCGCTGGCGGGGATCGTGAAGATCCAGGCCCAGACGATGTTGCCGGCGACGCCCCAGCGCACCGCGCTCATGCGGTGGGTGGAGCCGACGCCGACGATCGCCCCCGTGATGGTGTGCGTGGTGGAGACGGGGATGCCCAGCGAAGTCGCGATGAACAGGGTCAGCGCGCCGCTCGTTTCCGCGCAGAAGCCGCCCACGGGCTTGAGCTTGGTGATCTTCTGCCCCATGGTCTTGACAATGCGCCAGCCGCCGAACATCGTGCCCAGGGCGATGGCGACGTAGCAGCTGATGATCACCCACGTCGGCGGCGCATCCTGGCCGGTGGCCACGTAGCCCGTGGCGATGAGCAGCATCCAGATGATGCCGATGGTCTTCTGCGCATCGTTGCCGCCGTGGCCGAGGCTGTACGCGCCGGCCGAGACGAGCTGCAGGCGGCGGAACCACTTGTCCACCCGCGAGGGCCGCGTGTTGCGGAACAGGTTGGACACCAGCACCATCATCAGCGAGCCCAGGATGAAGCCGAGGGCGGGCGAGATGAAGATGAAGATCACCGTCTTCCAGATGCCGCTGGCGACCAGGGCGCCCGCGCCCGACTTGGCGATGACCGCGCCGCAGATGCCGCCGATCAGCGCGTGCGAGGAGCTGCTGGGGATGCCGTACCACCACGTGATCACGTTCCAGGTGATCGCACCCACCAGCGCGCCGAACACGACGTGGGTGTTCACCACGCCCGGCTCCACGATGCCCTTGCCGACCGTGGCCGCCACGCTGAGGTGGAAGATGAAGATGGCCACGAAGTTGAAGAAGGCCGCGAACAGCACGGCCTGGGCGGGCTTGAGCACGCCGGTCGAGACGACGGTGGCGATCGAGTTCGCCGCGTCGTGGAAGCCGTTCATGAAGTCGAACAGCAGCGCGACGACCACCAGGAGAACCACGACCCACAAGGCCGTCTGGGCGACTTCCATCGGCGGTCCTCAGGAGTTCTCGAGCACGATGCCTTCGACGACGTTGGCCACGTCCTCGCACTTGTCGGTGATCGTCTCCAGCAGCTCGTAGACCGTCTTGAGCTTGATCACCTCGCGCACGTCCGGCTCCTCGCGGAACAGCTTGCTCATCGCGGAGCGCATCACGCGGTCGGCGTCGGACTCCAGCTTGTCGATCTCCTCGCAGGTCTTCAGCGCGGCGACGGCGGTGTCGTGGTCGGACAGCTTGTTCAGGAAGGCGACGGCCTCCTTGACGCGCTCGCAGCAGCGGACGCTCAGGTCGGTCAGGCGGCTGATCTCTTCCGTCATGTGCCGCACGTCGTACAGCGACATGGTCTCCGCCGAGTCCTGGATCAGGTCCGCCACGTCGTCCATCGTGTTGATCAGCGTGTGGATCTGCTCGCGGTCGATCGGCGTGATGAAGGTGGAGTGGATGAGGCGGTTGACCTCGTGCGTCACCTTGTCGGCCGCGCGCTCGGCGTGGTCGACCTCGCGCGCATACTGCTCCCGCATGTTCACATCCGAATAATTCGCCACCAGCTTGGCGAAGGCGTGCGCGGCATCGACCATGTGCTCGGCATGCTGGTTGAACATTTCGAAGAAGTTGCCTTCTTTCGGGAGCAGTTTCTTGAAGAGCATGGGGCGCGAGGTTGTGGTTCGCCGCGAGTGTACC
>JAJNBO010000096.1 GCA_021156245.1 Ramlibacter sp.
TCGGCTACCGGGATGCGGCCGCCTGGCTGGCGAAGTTGGCGCCCTCGTTCGGGATCTGGATCCCGCCGCTCGCCTTCGTCCTCATCTTCCTGCTGGTGCACCTGCTGCTCGGCAGCGCGGTGCTGCGGCTGGCCGCGCGGCTCCCGGGCGGAGTGCATGCCCACCCCGTCAACCGGCTCTTCGGCCTGGTTCCCGGCGGCGTGAATGGCGGCATCCATGCGGTGGTCGCCTCGATCCTGCTGCTGACGCTGCCCCTGGGCGAGCGGGTGGGCGGATGGGCCCACGACAGCGCGCTGGCGCCGCGATTCGCCGCGCCGGCCGAATGGGTGGAAGAGCAAGTCGCCCCGATCTTCGACCCGGTGTTGCGGCGGACGCTGCAGGCCCTGACGGTGCGCCCGGAAAGCCGCGAAAGGCTGGCGCTGGACTTTCGCGTCGCCAAGGCCCGGCCGCGCCCGGACCTGGAAACGCGCATGGTGGAGCTGGTGAATGCAGAAAGGCGCGCCGCCGGGCTGCCCCCGGTGAAAGCGGACCCGGACCTGGTGCCCGTCGCGCGCGCCCACAGCCAGGACATGCTGGCCCGCGGCTACTTCGCCCACGTGTCCCCGGAGGGCAAGGACCTGGGCGACCGCCTGCGGCAGGCGCGGGTGCTCTATTTCTCCGCCGGCGAGAACCTGGCGCTGGCGCCCACCCTGCACAGCGCGCACACCGGCTTGATGCATTCGCCGGGGCACAAGGCCAACATCCTGCGGCCGCAGTTCCGCCGGCTCGGCGTCGGCATCCTGGATGCGGGCAAGCACGGCCTGATGGTCACGCAGGCTTTCCGGAACTGAAGATGAAAGCCACCGAAGCCCTGGCTCCCGCCCCGGCCGACCCGCGCGAAGCGGCGGAGTCCGCCGGCCTGGTGTACGTGAGCGACGAGGACCGCGGCATCCGGCGCGAGCGCAAGGGCGATGGCTTCGCCTACTTCAAGGCCAACGGCGACGCCGTGACCGACGAGGCCACGCTCGAGCGCATCCGCAAGCTGGCGATCCCGCCCGCCTACGAGGATGTGTGGATCTGCCCCAAGGCCAACGGCCACCTGCAGGCCACCGGGCGCGATGCGCGGGGCCGCAAGCAGTATCGCTACCACCCTCAGTTCCGCGAAGTGCGCGAGAGCACCAAGTACGAACACATGATGGAGTTCGCGCGGGCGCTGCCGGCCATTCGCGCGAAGCTCGCGGAACACATGGCCTTGCGCGGGCTGCCGCGCGACAAGGTGCTGGCAACGGTGGTGCACTTGCTGGAGACGACGCTGATCCGCGTCGGCAACGACGACTACGCGCGTGACAACAAGAGCTATGGCCTGACCACGCTGCGCAATCCCCACGTGAAGGTGGACGGCTCGGAGCTGCGCTTCCAGTTCAAGGGCAAGAGCGGCAAGACGTGGAGGCTGCAGCTGAAGGACCGGCGCATCGCCAAGATCGTGCGCGCTTGCCAGGAGCTGCCCGGCCAGCGCCTGTTCCAGTACCGCGACGAAGACGGCGAGGTGCGCGAGGTGACGTCCGCCGACGTGAATGCCTACCTGAAGGAGATCACCGGGGCCGACATCACGGCGAAGGACTTCCGCACCTGGGCCGGTACGGTGATGGCCGCACTGGCGCTGCAGGAGTTCGAGGCGTTCGACACCAAGGCGACGCAGAAGAAGAACCTGCGCGACGCGATCGAGCGCGTGTCCTCCCGGCTGGGGAACACGCCCACCATCTGCCGCAAGTGCTATATCCATCCCGAGGTGCTGAACGCGTATGCGGAAGGCAACCTGCTGCTGGAAATCAAGAAGCGCGTGGAGCAGGAGCTGCGCGAGGACCTTGCCAACCTGAAGCCGGAGGAAGCGGCCGTGCTGGCGATGCTGGAGGCACGCCTGGCGCGCACGCTGGAAGGTTCGCTGAAGGACAGCCTCGCCGCCCACGGCCGCCGCCGGGCCCGGGTGTAGGGAGGCCCCCACAGATCGGCCGGAAGTATTCCACGGAGCCCCGGCCATTTGCGCGGCTTCGGATGACGCGCCCCCCGCCCTGGCCTATGGTCGCCGGAACAGGGAGGCCCATGCAGGACCGCGACATCGACGAACTGGAAGCAGAACTGGTCACCGCGCTGCGGGTGCTCGGCCTGCTGTTCGGCGAGCGTTCGGCAGAACACGCTGCATGGGCACGCGCCGCCATGCCCGCCGAGGCGGCGGACCACTACATCGCCGCGTGGAAGGAAGGCCGCCGTCGCAGCTGGAAGGACCTGGAGCGCATGGGCATGCGCATCCGCAAGGTTTCGGGCGACGAGGGGCTGGCCTGGCAATCCCGCCTGGCGCAACTGGAACTCCTGAGCGGCACCCAGGTGGCCGACATCCGGCCGACCACGCAGACCGGCTCGCTCTGACGCCGGTGCCTCAGGACAGGTCCAGCGGAATCGGCAGCGTCCGCTTGCCCCCGCCGTCCGGGCCGGCCAGGTCGCCTGCCGCACTCTGCGGAAACAGTGACTGGCGCAGTTCGTTCGGCGAATCGGCATCGGCCACGCGTCCCGCTCCCTTGCTGGCGCGCGCCGGGTCGGTGGTGATGCTGCCGGCGTAATAGAGCACGGACAACGCGTTCGCCAGCGCGTCCTTGCCCAGCCCGATCGCCTGCTGCAGCCGCTTGAAGGTCTGCGGCTCCGCGGCCAACTCGGAGAGGATCTGGAAATGCGTGTTGGTCACGTGCCGCTGCGACACGCGCGGGATGGCGCGGAAGTACAGCTTGGCGCTGCGGTAGCGGCGCGGCAGCAGGTCGGTCTCGACCCGGCTCACGTATACCCACAGCACCTCGGAAAAAGTGGTCGTGAAGAAGCTGGAAGGAATTTCGCCGGCTGCCGCGGGAAGCCCTTTCCAGGTGGATTCCTCCACGTGCAGCGGCGTCAGGGCCAGGTCGATGCCGATCGAGCCGCCCACGTTGACCACGGCCACGAGCTTGCCGCCGCGCACCACGTGGTAGGTCTCGGAGGTCAGTTCGTGCAGGCGCTCTGCCATCTGCCCGGCCAGGGCCAGTTGCATCACCAGCGGCTGCAGCACGGTTTCGGCGCGCCGCAGCACCTTGTCCACGCTCGGCGCCGAGCGGGTATCGAAGGTGATGGGAGCGCGCACGCGCTCGTCGGCCAGCGGCAACGTGAACGCGGTCGGCCGGGACAGGTGCTTCAGGTCCAGCAGCAGCTCGGGTTGCGACGCCGTGGCGGCCACGCGCACGACGTCGTGGTTCACCATGGACACGGCGTCGCCATTGACCCAGAGCGCGTCCGCGTCCTCGATGCCGGACACCTCCCATTTGAGCAGGGCCGAGCGGGTGCGCAGGAGGGACACGAGGTACTCGTCGTCCGGGAACCCCATGAGTCCCATGCGCAGGCGCGGTGTGGTCATGGGCCGCATTCTGGAGCCTGGAGGCCCAGCTCGGCAATAACCCCGGACTAGGGAAAAGGCGGGGTCCGGGTCGTGCCCAAGGAAAAACAGCCCGGGAGCACAAGCTCCCGGGCTGTCGAATTGCATGGCAATTTTGGCGCGGCTGGCAGGATTCGAACCCACGACCCCTTGGTTCGTAGCCAAGTACTCTATCCAACTGAGCTACAGCCGCGAAGCCTCGAATTATAGCAGGACCGGCGGGCCGCCTTTCCGGCATCGCGTCGCGTCCCGCCGCGACGCGCGGAGGCGCCCGGAAACATGTTCATAATATGATCATGTCTGCCTCATCGGTAGAGCGCGCCATGCCAAACGAATACGCACGCCTGACGGTCTTGCTCGACGCTCAACGGAAGAAGGAATTCGACCTGCTCTGCGCCGAGCTCGGCACCAACGCCTCCCAGGTCGTCCGCGAACTGATCCTCCATTACCTCGCCAGCGGTCCGCAGGAGCAGCACCTGCTCGCCGATCCCCCGGCCGGCAGGCAACAGCGCGATGGAAGTCATTAGAATCGGATGACCATCCGCCAAGGCCCGCCATGGAGCTCAAGACTGCCCGGCTCACCGTCCTGATCGACCCGACCACCAAGAGCGCGTTCGAGTCGGCGTGCCGCCAGGCAGACATGACGCCTTCCCAGGTCGTTCGCCGCCTGATCCGCGAATTCATGGAACGGCGTGCACCCGCCGCCGGCCGCGTCAAGGCCAGTCCCCTTCGCAAGAAAAGCCGCTGAGCGACAGCCGGGCGATCACCTGCCCGAAACCGTGGATTCATTCCTGAAACAGGCTGTACGTCTGGTCCTACGTCCTTGTCAGACGGCAGCGTGAGCGTCGACAATCGGTGCTATCTGAACTGGTCGACTGACCGGAGCATCCATGGCTACCACGATCACCACCGACGCCCTCAACGCACTCCTGTACATCTACAACGGTTATGAAGACTCCCGCTGGAACTTCGTCGATGCCGTGGGCACCCCCGTCGGAAATCCGGGCGGGCTCGGCAATGGCGTATCGCTGACCTACAGCTTCCTGAGCAGCCGGCCCGCTTGGGCGACCAACAGCGAAGTTTCGTTCGGCGTCATGGATGCCGCGATGAAAGCGGCAACGGTGAAGGTCCTCGGACACATCTCTGAGGTCGCGAACATCGATTTCACCAAGGTCGCCGCCCAGCAGGGCCAGATCACGTTTGCAACGAGTGACCAGGGGATGGGGTCGAGCGCGTGGGCGTACGGACCGTTCTTCCAGCAGACCACCTCCGGTGGCGAGTTCACCGCCATCACCGAGGTCAAGCTCGCCGGCAGCGTGTGGGTGAACAACGACATCGAATGGTTCACCTCCGACTGGCGGCCCGGCGAGTTCGGCTACGCCATGTTGCTGCACGAGATGGGCCATGCACTGGGCCTGAAGCACCCCTTCGACGGAGATGACTTCGGCGGCGGTTTCATCCTGGACGAGGCGCTGGACCACGAAGGCAACACGGTGATGTCGTACACGTCCGCGCCGCGGACGCTGCTGATGGTGGATGCCGGCTCATCCTGGAGCTTTCCGACCCTTCACCCCACCACTCTGATGATGATGGACATCGCGGCGTTGCAGCACCTGTACGGCGCCAACTTCGACCACGAATCCGGCAAGACCGTGTACGAGTGGGGCACCAACGAGGAACTGCTCGAGACGATCTGGGACGGCGGCGGCGTCGACCTCATCGACTGCAGCAACCAGACATTCACCTGCAGGATCGACCTGCGCGATGGCCAGTTCAGCTCCATCGGCCTTCGGCTCACGGAGGCAGAGATCAAGCTGGGCCTCGATCTGCCTGCCGACATGAGCCTCGGCTTCGTTGATCCCGAACTTCGAGACAACCTGTACAACGGCGAGAACAACCTGGGCATCGCCAAGGGCGCCATCATCGAGAACGCCACCGGCGGCTCGGGCAGCGACGTCATCACCGGCAACGACGTGGCGAACCGCCTCGCCGGCGGTCTCGGGAACGACAGACTGACTGGCAATGCCGGCGCCGACCGGCTGGATGGCGGCCGCGGCGTCGACAACATGAACGGCGGGGCCGGCAAGGACCTGTTCGACTTCAACAAGGTCACGGACACCGGGACCATGCTGGCGAAGTCCGACGTGATCAGCGGATTCGTGTCGGGCATGGACCGCATCGACCTGTCCACGATCGACGCGAACACCGCGTTGGCGGGCAACCAGGCCTTCACCTTCATCGGCGCCGAGGCCTTCAGCGCCGCCAATGCGACGGGCCAGGTGCGCTTCCACAATGGCGTGCTTTACGGCAGCACCGACGCCGACACGGCAGTGGAGTTCATGGTCAGGCTGACCGGCGTCGCCACGCTGACCGCGGCGGACCTGCTCCTCTGAGCTTGGCAGGCCGTCGAAGATCGGGCAGCGATGGCGTGGCGGGTGTTTCTGGTCGAGGACTTGCGGAACATGCACACGCTGCTCGCGGACCTGTTCGCGAGCATCGGCGGGCTCGACATCGTCGCGATCTCCCGAACGGAAGCGGAAGCCAGGCTTTGGCTCGACGAGCACCCGGGCGGCTGGGACCTGGCGGTGATCGACCTGGTGCTCGACCAGGGATCGGGCATGGGCGTGGTCTCGCAAGCACGCCGCCAGCCATGCAGCGGCAAGGTGCTCGTCTTCAGCAGCTATGCATCGCCCGGCATCCGAGCGCATTGCCTCTCGCTCGGCGCCGACGCGGTGTTCGACAAGGGCGAGCCGGGCGAGTTCATCGAATGGCTCAGCCGGGAGGTCCGGGGTCCCCCCGTTTGTGCCTGAGTAAAGCTTCCGTTCCGGACGGCTTTGCCTCCATGATTCCAGTCCGCGCGGGCACGGCCCGCAGTCCCATCACTCATCCTCCATTCCAACCATGTCCGTCTTCCTGCCTGTCACCAATCTCATCACCACCGACGCCGACGACCATGCCATCGACCTCGACGGCGATGACCAGTTGTTCGTGCTCCCCGACGTGACCATCGCGGCTTTGGGCGCGGGAGCCTCCGCCGTCTTCAGCGCGAGCAGCGGCAGCAATGACGTCGACATCCAGGGCACGCTGATCTCGGCCACCTCGTCGGCGCTGGACCTGGGTGGACGCAACAACCATGTCTTCGTGGCCACCGGCGGAACGGTGTCCGGCAGGACGGGCGGGCTGGCATTCAGCGATGGCGGCAACAGCGTCGCCAACCTCGGCGCCGTCACGGTCAAGAGGGACGGCTGGGGCATCGAGACCGGCGACAACAGCCGCATCGTGAACGAAGGCGTGGTCGATGCCCTGGCGGGCGGAGGCATCAATGCAGCCGGCGGAGGAAACTACATCCTCAACGACGGCGACATCACGGCCTGCTTCGAAGGTGTCCGCGTGGCGAACGGTTCGAACCGCGTGATCAACAACGGCGACATCATCTCCATCGGCGACATCGGGTCCAGCTATGGCGTGGTGTTCTCCAGCGATGCGGGGCAGGAAGACCGCCTGTTCAACAGCGGCCTCATCTCCGCCACCGACGCCGCCGTGCTCGGCGGCAATGGCGCGGAACTGGTCACCAACACGGGAACGATCGACGGGGACCTGCTCATGGGCGGCGGGAACGACGTCATCGCCAATCGGGGTGAGATCACGGGCGACGTGTTTCTCGGCGCGGGTGCCGACCGATTCGTCGGCAGCCGGGGAGCGGGCAGCGGGACGATCGACGCCGGCGGCGGTGACGACGTCGTGTTCGGCTGGGCCGAGGCCGACGTCGTGCTCGGCCAGGCCGGAGACGACGTGCTCTGGGGCAATGGCGGCGAAGATTCGCTGAATGGCGGCAGCGACGACGACCGCCTGCTCGCAGGCACGGGGGACGACACGCTGGAGGGCGGCGCGGGAAGCGACCGCCTCGACGGCGGGGACGGCAAGGACACCTTCGTCTTCCAAGCCGGCGCGGAACGCGATCTCGTCTTCGGCTTCAAGCACGGGGACGACAAGATCGCCGTGGACGTGGCCGGCGTCGACGACTTCCAGGACCTGATCATCCGTGCCAATGCGGTCGGCGATGCGCTGGTGCTGTGGGCGGACGGCAGCGGCAGAGCCGGCTTCACGCTGGTGGGCGTCAGCGCATCGAGCCTGACGGAGGCTGATTTCGTGTTCTGAGGGGCGGCGTCAACCCTGTGGCGTCACGTTCGCGCGCGGGGGTTCGCTTTCGAAGCCGCGGAACCCGGCCTCGCTGCGGTCGATCAGCCTGCCGTCCTTGACCACGGCGCTGAGCAACGCGGGTTGCTGCAGCACGCGGATGTCCTTCAGCGGGTCTTGCTCCCAGACGATGATGTCCGCGAGCTTGCCCGCAGCGATCGTTCCCACGCGGCCTTCCAGGCCCACGATCTTCGCGTTGTCGCGCGTGTAGGCCAGGATGGCTTCCATCGGCGTCATGCCGATCTGCGTGACCAGCAGTTCGGCCTCG
>JAJNBO010000097.1 GCA_021156245.1 Ramlibacter sp.
GCAGCCTTCGTGCTCGACCCGGACGGCAACAACATCGAGGCCGTGTTCCACGGCGAGGCGAAGCGCAGCGCGCCTTCGGTGCGCATCAATTTCTGAGGCTCACTCCATCAGGTAGCGCCGGACCTTCCCTGCATCCCACGCCAGCCCCGTGCCGGGGCGGTCCGGGATGGGCCAGTGGCCATCCACGATCTTCACTGGGTCCTGCGCGATCGCGTCCGTCCAGTCCACGTATTCGAGCCAGTGGCACGTGGGCGTCGCGGCGAGCAGGTGCGCGCTGACCTCCGGCATCAGGTGCGAACTCATGGGCGTGCCATGAGCCTCCGCCACGCCGGCAGCCTGCATCCAGCCGGTGACGCCGCCGATGCGCGCCACGTCCGGCATGACGAGGTCGCACGCTTGCGCCTGCAAGGCGCGCAGCAGGTCCTTCGGGCCATCGAAGTTCTCACCCAGCTGGAGCGGCAATGTGAGCGACCGGGCGACGTCGGCGTTGCCCGGCAAGTCGTCGTGGCGGATCGGCTCCTCCAGCCACGATACGCCTTCGGTTTGCAAGGCGCGCCCGCGCTCGATGGCCTCGAAGCGTGACAGGGCCTGGTTGTAGTCGACCATCAATTGCACCGCATCCGGCAGACGCGCCCGCACGGCGCGCGTGACTGCGAGGTCTTCCGCCAGTGTCGCGTAGCCCAGGCGCAACTTCACGGCCTGCATCCCGCCTTCGAGCAGGGCCTCCGCCTCGTCGGCCGCCGCCTGCGGGCTCATGAGGCCGAGACCGCAGGAGTTGTACGCACGCACGGGCCGTGGCGTCGCGCCGAGCAAGGTGGCGAGCGGCACGCCGGCGGCGATCGCCATCGCATCCCACAAGGCCATGTCGAACGCGGACAGCGCCATGCGGACGATGCCGGTGACGCCGATCAACGCGAAGCGGCGCTGCAGCCTGGTGGCGAACGCCACGGGCGCGATGCGCTCGCCGTGCACGACCTGCGCCGCGTCCTCCACCACGGCCGCGATCGGCCGGGCGCCGCTGCGCCGGTAGCAGAATACGTAGGAGCGGCCGGTGATGCCCTGCTCCGTGTGCGCCTCCACCAGCAGCAACGGCGCGGCCTTCACGGTCGCGGCGCTGGTGCCCAGCACGTAGCGCAGCGGCACCTCCACCGCCGTGCAGGTGACGCCGCGCAGGCGCAGGTCGGAGATGCGGTGCAATGGAGCGTCAGCCACGGGTTCCTCCCGCGTGCAGGGCCAGGATGTCGGCGATGGCGCGGTTCAGCGGCGTCGGCACCCCCTTGGCCTGGCCGAGTTCCACCACCCCGCCGGCCAGCCACCGCACCTCCAGCGGGTTGCCGCGCTCCAGGTCGTGGTGCATCGAGGCCGTCATGTCCGGCGACACCGTGTCGGCCCGCTGCATGGCGGCATCGATGTGGTCCTCCGGAATGGCGACGCCGTGCGCGCGGCCGACCGCGATCACCTCGCGCATCACGTCCATCAGGAAGGCGCGGGTCTGGGGGTTGGAGCGGATCGGCCCGATCGTCCGGCGCATGGTCGTGGTCGTGCCGGACAGGCCGACGAGGAAGACGAACTTCTGCCAGATCTCGCGCACGATCTCGGTTGAGAACTCCGCA
This sequence comes from Ramlibacter sp., assembly GCA_021156245.1. Taxonomy (GTDB): domain Bacteria; phylum Pseudomonadota; class Gammaproteobacteria; order Burkholderiales; family Burkholderiaceae_C; genus Ramlibacter. The sequence continues at coordinate 1,614 of JAJNBO010000097.1, forward strand.
TTGATACCGCCTGCCTTGCACGCGGCCAGCAGCGCCTCGCCCCGCGCCGAGCGGGAGCCGTCGAACTCGCCGAACAGCAGTCGCTGCATGGGACCGGTCTGGCGGATGACGCCCGGCGACTCGATGGTAGTGGCCACGTAACCGACGCCGCTCATGATCTGCCGCGCATCGAACGCGGCGCGCAGGTACTGGTCCTTCAGCACGCCGTTCTGGAACGAGATGACGGCCGTCTGCGGCCCGACCATGGGCCGCATCTGCGCGATCGCCTGCTCCGTGTCCCAGAGCTTCACGCCCAGCAGCACCACGTCCATCACGCCCGCTTCGGCCGGCCGGTCCGTCGCCTTCACGTCGCGCACGTGCAGCGGCTCGGGGCCTTCGATGCGCAGGCCCTCGCTGCGCATCGCCTCCAGGTGCTTGCCGCGCGCGATGAAGTGCACGTCCGCGCCGCCAAGCGCCAGCCTCGCGCCGAAGTAGCCCCCGAGGCCGCCAGAACCCATGATGCCGATGCGCATTGCGTAGTCTCCGTTTCGTTCGCGTTATAGCGGAAGAATGCGCAGACCCGTGTTTCCGGCTCCCTCTCCCCTCTGGGGAAAGGGCTGGGGTAAGGGGCAGAGCGAGCCGCGACCTCGACTGGACGGCGGAACTGATTGGTTGATCTCAGATTCTGCGGCGTTCACGGGATTCCCGATTGACAAGCAGCCTCGCCGGAAGGCTAATAGCGGACCCAAGGAGGACATCCCGTGGCAGTTCCGAAGAAAGTCGCCGAGCGCCTGGTCGCCGGCATCAAGCGGTATCAAGCCATCCTCACTGCCGCGAAGTCTCGCGATGTCGGCGAGGCCGACACCGTCACCATCGTCAAGGACATGCTTGCGGAGGTCTTTGGGTACGACAAGTACGCCGAAGTGACTTCGGAGTTCGCGATCAGGGGCACGTATTGCGACTTGGCCATCAAGGTGGACGGAGTCTTGCAAACACTGATCGAAGTGAAGGCGGTGGGGCTGGATCTCAAGGAAGCACACGTCAAGCAGGCCATTGACTACGCGGCCAATCAGGGCGTTGATTGGGTACTGCTGACCAACGGCGTCTATTGGCGGGTCTACCACGTCATTTTTTCCAAACCCATCGAGCAAGAGCTCGTCGTCGACATTGACTTCACCACGCTCAGCTCCAGATCCGATGCGGACTTGGACCACCTCTACCTCTGGTGCAAAGAAGGGTGGCAGAAATCGGTTCTCGCGGAGTATCACCATCAGAAGCAGGCGCTATCGCGCTTTTTTGTCGGTGGCATGCTGCTCACGGACCCTGTACTTGATGTGATTCGGCGGGAATTGCGACGCATCTCGCCGGATGTAAAGATCGACGCAGACCAGATCCGCGCAGTTCTCACCAGCGAGGTGATCAAACGCGAGGTGCTCGAGGGCGACAAAGCGGACGAAGCCAGAAAGAAAATCGGCCGCGCAGCCGCGAAGGCGCTCAGGCAGATCGCAGTGAAGCCGAGCAAGACACAACCTGAAGTCGGACTGTTGCTGCCGAAGATTGCTCGCGATGATGCGAGTACTGAATCCGTGAAGAGCGAGTAGTACGGGGGCAATGCTGGCGCCTCCGAAGGCGCGCATTGTTCGACGCTTCACAGCGACCCATGTACAAACTCCACGCCTTCTGCCAATCCGGCAACAGCTACAAGGCTGCACTGATGCTGGACCTGCTCGGCCAGCCCTGGGAGCCGGTGCTCGTGGACTTCTTCCAGGGCCAGACGCGAACGTCGCAGTACCGCGAGGACGTCAACGAGATGGGCGAGGCGCCCGTGCTGGAGGACGGCGACCTCCGCCTCACGCAGTCCGGCGTGATCCTCACGCACCTCTCACGCAAGCACGGGCGCTTCGGTGGCGAGGGCGAGGCGCAGCAGCGCGAGGTGCTGCGCTGGCTGCTGTACGACAACCACAAGTTCACCAGCTACTTCGCGACCTATCGTTTTCTCTACTCGCTGGCCGACGCGGCGCCGGATCCGGCGGTGATGAATTTCCTGCGAGCTCGCTTCGAAGTCCCCTTCGGGATCGTCGACAAGCACCTGCAGAAGTCGGACTTCATGGTGGGCGACTCGCCGACCATCGCGGATTTCTCGTTGTGCGGCTACCTGTTCTACCCGCCGGAGGAGAGCGGCTACGACGTGCGGGCGAATCATCCGGCCATGGCCACGTGGCTGCACAGGATCCAGGCGCTGCCCGGCTGGCGGGGACCGTACGAGAACATGCCGGGCGAGCGCATCGCGCCGAAGCCGAGGACCTAGCGCGGTCCTGCGGCCCTCACCTTTCGAGGCGCCACTCCCAGACCCTGCCGTCGGTGGGATGCATCTCTTCGCCTGCCAAGGTGAAATCCAGCTTCCTGAGGAGCGACGTGGAGGCACTCTCCTGCGGCAAGGTCTGCGCGCGCACGGCGCGCACGCCGTTCTCGAACGCGAGATCGACGAGCATCCGGGCCATGGCCGTGGCGACGCCACGTCCCTCATGCTCCGGGAAGGTGAAGTAGGCAATCTCGACCGCGCCTGCTCGCGGCACCGACTTGAACGCACAGGTGCCGATGAACTCCTCGTCGCGTGCAAGGTAGCCCGCCCAGGGAAGGACCGGCTCTCCGCCCGGATACAAGGCGATCATGGCCTGGCAAATGCCGGCCAACAGTTCGGAACGGCTTGCTTCCGGCGAACGGGCGATTTCACGGGTGATGGGTACGAGCTTCATGGCGAGTCCGATGGATAGCGCAGGACGAGCGCCAGGCTCGCGGCAGCCAGCAGCACCATCCCTGCCGCCACGGCTCGCAGGCCATGCGCTTCCAGGAAGAAGGCCGTGATCTGCGTCGCCGCCGCCGAACACACGAGGAGCATGAGCACCAGCAGGGCCGAAGCACGCCCGATCTGCGGCAGCGGCACGTGGAGGGCGTCCGAGAAGGCTGCGGGCCCGCGCACGCCCAGCGTGCCGCAGAACAGGGCCCAGAAGGCCAGCACCACGCCGTATGGCGCGAGGCCCCCGGCCAGGAGCAACGTGAAGGCGGCACAGGAAGCGAGGTGCGCCCAGGCGCCGAACTGCACCGTGCGCGCGCGGCCGAGGCGGTCGCCAATGCGGCCGGACTGGCTGGCTGCGACGATGAAGGCGGCGACGCCCACCACTTGTGCCACGGCGAAGGCGTGCATTCCCCAGGAAGGGTTGAGGACCTGCGGTCCGCTGGCAACGAACACGAACAGCGCGGCGAAAGACAGCGAATGCGCAAGGGCGAGGCGCACGAACCGGCCCTCCCGCAGCAGCGCGCCGTAGCCCGCGCCGGTGGCAACGTGCGCTGGAGGCCCCGCCGGGCTCGCGCGCAGCGCGAACGGCGCCGCCGCGACGGCGAGGAGTGCCACCAGCCCGAACGTCCAGCGCCAGTCGGCCACCAGCAGGAGCAGCGTGCCGAGCACGGGCCCCGCCGCGGGCACGATCGCCTCGATCATCGACACCGCCGCGATGCCGCGGTGCGAGTCGCGCTCGCTCAAGGTGCTCTTGATCACGGCCGGCACCACGACCGTCGATGCGCCGCCGCCGATGCCCTGCAACAGGCGCATGAGCATCAGCACGGCGTAGTCGCTCGCCAGCGCACAACCGGCGCTGCCCGCCACCAGCAGCGCGATCCCGGCCGCCGTGCAGCGCCTCGCCCCCCAGCGGTGCAATGCCTCTCCCCAGAACAGCTGCGACGCCGCCAATCCGGCGAGGAAGATCGCCACCGTGGCTTGCCCCTGCGGGATCGAGAGCCCCAGCCCCGACTGCATGTCCGGAACAGCAGGCAAGTACAAGTCCATGGCCAGCATTGCACTGCAGGTGATGGTGGCCAGTGGCAGGACGGTTCGGATGGCGGCGGACGACATGATCAGCGGTCCTTCACGTCACCGCAGCAGCCACAAGCCGGCCACGACATAGCACCCGCCGAGCACGAGCACCAGGCGCTGCGTGACCTGCCGGAAGTGCTTGTCGCTGATCCGGTCCAGGACCAGCTTGGAGGCACTCGTGCCCGCGATGGCGCTCGCCACCAGCAGGAGAGCGAGGACGGGCCCCACCGGCTGGTCCGAGGACGCGAGCAAGGCGCCGAAGAAGACGATGCGCGCTGCATGGCTCAGGGTCTGCACCGCCGCCTTCGTGGCCACGACCTGGTGGCGGTTCATCGAGGAGCGCACGAAGAAGGTGTCGAGCAGCGGGCCGGACACACCGGAGAGCATCTGCACCCCCATGCAGATCAACCCGCAGGAGAACGGATGGCCGCGCCGATCCACGTTCAATTGCCAGCGCGCCGGCAGGAGGAAGGCCAGGAAGGGCGTCGCTCCCATGACGATCATCACCACCGGGCGGCTCAGGGTCACCTGCAGCGCCAGCATGGCCGCGAGGACGAGCACCGCGCCCGCGGCATAGCCCCGGAAAACACGCCAGTCGATCTGGCGCCACCAGAGCACGGCCCGCCAGCCGTTCGACGCGAACTGCGCGACGCCGTGGATCACCATGGCCTTTTCCACGGACATCAGCACCAGCAGGATGCCCATGAGCACCATGCCCCCGGCCATCCCGAAGATGCCTGAAAGGAAGGACGTGGCGAGCACGGAGCCGGAAAGGATGAACAGCATGCGCGGATTCTGCGGACCCGGCGCCCGTGCGTAAAATGAATTTATCGCAGCAAATGATGCAGAACGCTGATGAAACTCGACGTCCTCGGCATGGAAGCCTTCGTCAGCGTGGCCACGTTGCGCAGCTTTGCCCGGGCCGCGGACGCATTGAGCGTCACCTCGCCGGCGTTGACGCGCCGCGTGAACAACCTCGAATCCCAGCTTGGCGTGCAGCTGCTGGAACGCACCACGCGCTCGGTCGCCGTCACGGCGGCGGGCGCCAGCTTCCTGCCGCGCGCGCGGCACCTGCTCGACGAGCTGTCGACGACGTTCCGCGAGATCAGCGCCAGCGGACAGGCGCAGCGCGGCACGGTGACGATCGCGTGCGTGCCGACCGTCGGCGTCCAGTTCCTGCCTTCGGTGCTGCACGAGTACAGCCGGCGCCACCCGGACAACCGCATCCGGATCCTGGACCACACGTCCTATGGCGTCTCCGAGGCGGTGCAGCAGCGCGAGGCCGAGTTCGGGATCAACATGGCCGACGTGCAGTTCTCCGACCTGGACAGCACCCCCTTCCTTGCGGACCGCTTCGGCCTGATCTGCCGGCAGGACCACCCGCTGGCCCGCAAGCGCAAGCTGCAATGGGGCCAGCTCGAGGGCCACGCGCTGATCGTCCCCGGTGGCGGCAGCAGCAACCGCCCGCTGCTCGACACCGTGCTCGGGCCGCTGAACATCCACTTGCCCGCCACCTACGAGGTGCAGCGCAGCGCCACGGCCGTGGGACTTGTCGCGCAGGGCCTCGGCGCGGCCATCGTGCCCCAGCTTTCCATCCAGCCGGGCGCCTATCCGCAACTGCGCCTGGTCGCCCTGGTCGATCCCGTCGTGGAGCGCACCTTCGTGCTGCTGCGGCGCCGGGGAGCGGTGCTGTCGCCCGCCGCGCAAGCGTTGCACGACCTGATCCTGGCGCGGGCCCCTGCCGGCGCGACGGTGCGGACCGTCACTTAAAATCCCGCGGTGCAAGGGTTCAAACGCAAGATCGTCTACGTCGTCTCCTTCGAGATCATCGCCATCCTCCTGGCCAGCACGCTGTTGCGGGTGCTCTCCGACAGTCCCGTCACCACGGCAGGCATCACTGCCGCCGTGTCTTCCGCCATCGCCATGGCCTGGAACTACGTCTACAACCTGATGTTCGAGGCCTGGGAGGCGCGGCAGGCGCGCAAGGGCCGCAGCCTGCTGCGCCGCGCCGTGCACGCGATCGGGTTCGAGGCGGGCCTCGTCACGATGCTGGTGCCGCTGTTCGCGTGGATCCTGGGCGTCAGCCTGCTCGTGGCCTTCCTGCTGAACGCCGCGATGATCGTGTTCTTCCTGGTCTACGCGTTCCTGTTCAACCTGGCGTTCGACCGGATCTTCGGCCTGCCCCTGTCGGCCCAGGGGTAGTTTCAGGCGCGGCCCAGCGCCTTCTTCGCGAACGCCGACACCACCACCGCGAAGACGATCACCACCACCAGGCCCGCCGTGAGCGTGCGCGCCTCGGCGATGAACCCGATCAGGGGCGGTCCGGCCATCAGCCCGAAGTAGCCGACCGAGGACACCGCCGC
>JAJNBO010000098.1 GCA_021156245.1 Ramlibacter sp.
TGATGGCGCAGCAGGCCGAGGAGTACGGCTCGCACGACAAGACGTTCGAGATCTCCGAGGACGGCGTGGCCAACATCACGGACCTGGCCACCGGCGAGGTGCTGCTGTCGCAGAACGTGGAGCAGGGCGACATCTGGCGGATGTGCCAGACCAAGGACGCAGCCATCCGCGACTGGGTCAAGCTTGCCGTCACGCGCGCGCGCAATTCCGGCATGCCCGCCGTCTTCTGGCTGGACAACTACCGTCCCCACGAGGCGGAGATCCGCAAGAAGGTCGCCAAGTACCTGAAGGACCACGACACGAGCGGCCTCGACATCCAGGTGATGAGCCAGACGCGGGCGATGCGCTTCACGCTCGAGCGCGTGAGCCGCGGCCTGGACACGATCAGCGTGACCGGCAACATCCTGCGCGACTACCTCACCGACCTGTTCCCCATCATGGAACTGGGCACCAGCGCCAAGATGCTGTCGATCGTGCCGCTGATGGCGGGCGGCGGCATGTACGAGACGGGCGCCGGCGGCTCCGCGCCCAAGCACGTGCAGCAACTGGTCGAGGAGAACCACCTGCGCTGGGATTCGCTGGGCGAGTTCCTGGCCCTGGCGGTGAGCCTGGAAGACGAAGCCATCAAGACTGGCAACAAGAAGGCGAAGGTCCTGGCGGATGCGCTGGATGCGGCAACGGGCAAGCTCCTGGACAACAACAAGAGTCCCTCGCCCAAGACCGGCCAGCTGGACAACCGCGGCAGCCAGTTCTACCTCACGCTGTACTGGGCGCAGGCGCTGGCGGAGCAGAAGGAAGACCAGGACCTGGCCAAGCGGTTCGCGCCGCTGGCCAAGGTGCTCGCCGAGAACGAGAAGAAGATCGTCGAGGAGCTGAACGCCGTGCAGGGCAAGCCGGTGGACATCGGCGGGTACTTCTTCCCGGACCGCCAGAAGGTCAGCACCGTGATGCGCCCGAGCGAGACGTTCAACAGCGCGCTGGCCGCCTTCCAGGGCTGAAGCAGCGGCGTCGGCCGCTCAACCGCCCGACGGCGGAGGCGGCGGCGCCACGGCGGCCTGCACCTGGCCGTCGGCGTCGTGGTGCACCAGCAGGCGTTGCGCCTGCTGCCATTGCTCCAGCTCCTCCTCGGGCACATTGGTGAGCGAGGAGAGCTCCCCGAGCGTCGAAGGCGAAAAGCTGCTCGGCGCTTCCGTGGCCGCCTGGCGGTGGCGCAGCCGCACCAGTACCAGCATCGTTGCCACGATGGCGAGCAGGGCGGTACCGTACAGCGTGCCCTGCTGCCACAGCGACAGCTCGTCGGGCGCTCCGATCCAGCGCCGCGCCACGTAGCGCGCGGCCAGCAGCCACAGGGCGGCCACCAGCAGCGGCCGCAGGATCTTCAACCACGCGAACAGCCAGATCGCACGTCTCGGCGCCTGCGCCCTTAGCTGGCGCAGGGGCACGCGCGCGCCGTCGATGATGGGCATGGCGCCGCGCCGCGCCTTGCGCCGGGAGGCGTCGTCAGCGGACATTCGTGAGCCCCCGGTCCGGGCTGCGCCAGCGTGCGCGCCGCCCGGGCGGCCTGAGAAGGGCCGCCGGCACGCCGATGACGCTGGTCACCATGTTCAGCATCCAGAACGCCAGGGGGTACCACACGGTCCACGCGAAGTAGCGCAGCAGCCGGTGGTCGTAGTGCCGGTCGATGCACATGCTGGCGAACATCTGCGCCATGCACGTCATCCCGAGCACGGTCCCATGCCATTGCGGCACGAAGCCCACCTGCCACGAGGGCGGCAGCCATCGCCCGAGCAGCGCAAGCACGATCACGAGCAGCATGGCGTACGCCCAGACCACGCTGGCCAGGTATTCGAAGGCGATCGGCCACATGCGCCACTGCCGGGGATGCAGCACGTGGGGCGTGTAGCGCAGCGCGGTCTGGATGCCCCCCGTGGCCCAGCGCTGCCGCTGGCGGTACAGGCCGCGCAGGGTTTCCGGCATCAGCACCCAGGCGAGGGCGCGAGGCTCGAAGCGCAGGCCCCAGCCGGCCACCTGCAGCTTCCAGCTGACGTCGATGTCCTCGGTGAGCACGTCGTTCGACCAGAAGCCCACTTCCATCAGAGCCTTGCGACGGAACATCACCACCACGCCGGAGACGGTGAACAGGCGGCCGACGATCTGCTGGGTGCGCTTGATCAGGCCGATGGTGGACGAGAACTCGCCCACCTGCATGCGGCCGAGCAGCGTGGTGCGGTTGCGGATGCGCGGATTGCCCGTGACCGCGGCCACGCGGTCGGAGCGCAGCATCGACACCATCAGCCAGCCGATCGCATCGGGGTCGATCAGCGCGTCGCCGTCGATGCCGAAGATGAACTCTCCGCGCGCGACGAGCACCGCCGTGTTCAGGGCGACCGCCTTGCCCTGGTTGGTGGCGAGGTGCACCACGCGCAGACGCGGCCACTCCAGCGTCAGGGCGTCGAGGATGGCGCCGGTCGCGTCGGTGCTGCCGTCGTTGACGGCGATCACCTCGAAATCCGGATAGTTGCTGCGCATCAGCTGCGCGATCACTTCGTGCACTTGCGCGGCCTCGTTGCGGCACGGCACGATCACGCTCACCAGGGGCGTGGCAGGCAGCTGGGCCAGCGGATCGGCCGCGGCCTTCGCCCCGCGTTCGAAGACGAGCGCGTGCAGCACGCCGCCCGTGATCCAGATCCACGCCATCAGGAAGGGGTAGTAGAAGACATAGGCGAAGACGACGTGCTGCAGGTCGGCGCCGGACACTCCGTTCATGGCGCCTCCAGCAGTCGCAATGGCGCCATCGCTCGCCGGCCGACGCGCCCCGGGCGCCCTTCCAGCGGCCCGGACAGGCCCTCGCGCACGGAGACCACTGCGCGCGCCGCCTGCAGCGAGGGTTGCGCGGCCAGGAAGTCGTCGGGGTAGTAGGCGAGGTGCCGGATGCCCAGGCGCTTGAGGGCCTGCGCATGCCGCACCAGGACGGCATCGGGCACTGCGCGACCCGAGCGCCAGTCGCGTGCCTGCAGTTCGACGACCGTTCGCTCGCGGCCTCCTGGCGTGGACAGCACCCGCTGCGCCACCCGGGCCAGCCATGTATCCGCATCGTCGGCGCCTTCCATGTACGGCATCGCCATCACGGCGGTGTAGTCGTAGGCGGCGAGGAATTCCTGGAAGTCCTGCGCCAGCCATTCCGAAGATGCGGGCTCCAGCAGGGGACGCGCGTACATGTTGCGCGCGGTGCGCAGCGCTGGGTGCCACTGGCGCAGGCGCTGCGCCAGCTGCAGCGTGAAGTCGGTGAGCGCGCGGCGCTTGAATTCGGCCCAGCGGAGCCGGGCAGCCGGGTCCTTCCGCAGGGCCTGGACCGAATCCCCCAGTCCGGCCGCGCGGAACGCGGCCAGGGCAGCGGGGCTCACGTCTTCGTCCGCCGCCAGGGTGGCGTCGTCGTGGAACAGCACGCCTGCGAAGCTCGCATGCCGCCCGAGATCGTCGTACACCTCGCCGATCACGTGCCGGGCCTGGGCATCGAAAGGCGAGAGCCGGTGGTAGCGCGCCGCGTCGCCGGGGCGGGGGACGTCGGCGGCCTGCACGACGCGATCGGCCGCGGCCGCTTCCTGCGGCAGCCGGAACGCGAGCACCGGCATCCATGCATACACCTGCACTTCCGAGCGCGTGCGGAGTTGCCATGCCACGCGGCTGAACAGGTCGGCCCGCACGGGAAGGTGGCGGTTCGGAAAATACAGCGCGTCCGCGACACCGTCGCCGTCGGGGTCCGCGAAGGCCTGGAGGAACACGCTGCGGGGGCCGATGGCGAGCACGCGGTCGAGCAGCAGCGAAAGGTTGCGCTCCTGCTGCGCGGGATCGGGGTCGTAGACGTAGTCGAGATCCACGTGCAGCGCGCGCTGCAGGGTCTGGGCGACGGGCAAAGGCTGCTGCTCGAGCAGCGCGGCATACGCCGCGATGTCCATGTCGTAGGTGCCGTAGCCGCGGCGCAGCCGGTCCAGCGGTACCGAATCGTCGTTCGCGCCCTCGTCCAGCGTCAGGCCCACGGCCAGCCCCGCTCGCGCGGCCGCTGCGGCCAGTGGCACGTTCCACGCGCCGTAAGGCCATGCGATCGCGCGCGGCGTCCGCCCGGTACGCTGGCGCAGGATCCGCACGCTCTCGCGCAGGTCGCTTTCCACCCGCAGCAGCCACGCGGCGTCGTCCTCGTGCAGCGCGGGCCCGGGCAGCCAGGCATGGGTTGCCGCCGCCGGCATCACGTTGCCTTGCGGATTGCCCGCAATCCCGCGGTGCAGGTCGTGGCTGTGGCTGGCGATCTCCACCAGGCCCGAGTCGATCATGTCCCGCACCTGTTCCCAGGTGAGGAAGCGGTCGCGAGGAAGCTCGCGCTCGCCGAAGCGCACGGAACCGCCGGCCGGCGTTTCCAGCCAGCTGGTGACAACGGAGAGCACGGCGGGATAGCCGAACTGCCGCAGCAGGGGGAACACCCGGGAATGCGCGCTGGCCAGGCCGTCGTCGAAGGTGAGCAGCACCGCTTTCGGCGGCAGTGGCGCGCCACCGCTGCGGGCGGCCACCACCTGCTGCAGGCTGACCGCCTGCCATCCGTTGCTGCGCATCCAGGCAAACAGGCTGCCCAGCGTGCGCACGTCCACCGCCGACTCGTCCGGGTCGGTCTCGAACGATGCTCGAACCTCTTCGCGCACGTCATGGAAGGTGAGGGCGACGAACCGCGGGTCCGCTGGCGCCGGCTGCGCCCGCGCCGGGGCGATCACCAGGGCGCACGCGGCGGCCAGCGCGCACAGCAGCCGCAGCATGGACAGCGCGCACTTCATGGCAGGGGAGCCGAGACGCGGATGAACACGTCGCGGCGCCGTTCGGAATTGCCGTCGTACGGATGCGACCGGACTCCCACGCCGTAGCGCAGCAGCCAGCCGGTGCCCCAGCTCCACTCCTGCGCATAGCTGCCGGACCACATCGGCGCGGTGGCGAAGCCGCCCTGCGCGTACGCGCCTGCGCCGGCCTGCAGCACCTGCACGAGGTTCCGGTCGTCGCGCTTCCATGTGAGCCAGCGGGCTTCCCCATCGAGCGACAGCGATCGTTCGCGCGTGGGACTGAAGTAGGCGGGCTCGCTGCGCTCGAAGCCCGCCGCTTCGGCAGACAGCGTGCTTTCCAGTTGCAGCCGTGGCGATTGCCACCAGCCCTGGCGCCATTGCACGAGCATGGACTGTCGGGCGTTGTCGTCGCTGAGAAGGAGTCGCTCCGCCCGCAGGCGCCAGCGCGTGCTGTCCCCCGCCAGGGCCTCCGCCTCGACCTGCGCCAGCCGGCCGGTCACGCCGGCTTCGCGCGCGCGCCACGGCACCGCCACCGTGTTGCTGTCCCAGCGGCCGGCGAACTGCCACGTGTCGCTGGGGCGCCAGCCCAGCGAGAACTCCGCGCCGGCTTGTCTCCCCTCCCAGTTTGCGCGGTGAAGCTCGGCAGAGGCACGCCACGGCCCGTGCCGCCACTGGATGCCGGTGCCCGCGCGTTGCGCATCCAGCCGCGTGCCGGTGAGCTGGGCGCGCGCCCACCAGTGGCGATAGAAGATGCTCAGTCCCGCATCGGACCATCGGGAGGAAAGTCGCAACTGCACGCCGCGTTCGCGCTGGGCCAGCGTGCCGCCGTCCTGCGCCGCCTCCGCTTCGATCTCCAAGCGCGCGCCCAGTGCGATGTCGCGCGCGCGGACCGCGCCGGGCACGGCCGGATGTTCGGCATATGCATCGCGCAGCCCGCCGATCTCGCGCCGCCCGGCGGCGAACCAGCCATTCGCGAGCAAGGCTTGCCCGAGATCGGCCTGGACCTGCGCGTTGTCCGGGTGCTCGTGGGCCAGCGCCTGCAACTGCGCCAGCGCCGCCTGTGGGCGGTCGGACGAAAGCAGGGCGCTCGCCAATCCAGTGCGGAAGGGGGCGCTCAGCGGGGCCTGAGCGGCAAGCGCATCGAAGCGGCGTGTCCCCACGGTGGTGCGCCCGGTGTCGAGCGCGATGCGGCCCTCCAGCGCCAGCATCTCTCCGTATTCGGCGTTCGAACGGCCGGGCGCGGGGGAAAGCCGGAGCACGGCAGGCGTCTCGCGCAGCAGCCGCTCCATCAAGGCGTCGGCCTCACGGAAGCGCCCGCTGTCCACGTAGGCATGCACAAGGCCGATATGCACGTCGCTGGGCGGTTGCAGGGTTGCCCCTGCATCGTGGAGCGCCTCCTCGTACAGGCGCGCCGCCCGCACGGCGTCGGGGTGCCGCGCCCAGGCGGCGGCGGCCGCGGCCTTGCCATACCAGGGCAAGGGGGTGCCCGCGGCCATGGCTTGCGCGTGGAGCGCCAGTGCATCGCCAATCCGGCCGCGCTCGACCAGCGCCCGCATGCGATCCGCCGTCAGCCTGCCTTCCAGCTGCGACCATGACCCGGCGTCGTCGGTGGTGCGAGCCTGCGTGGACCACTCGGCAGCAAGCCCTTCGCCGTCCGCGATCACCTGGTCGAGAGAGGCCCGGCGGCGGGCCAACGCCTCTGTCGGGGCGTCCGGCATGGCGATCGCCCAGCGCAGGCGCTCCCCAAGCGCGTCCTGCGCCAGGCGCGCGTGTTCCCAGGGGGAGAACAGCGCCGGGTCTCGCCCGGCCTGCTGCAACGCGCCTTCGGGTGTGCCGGCCTGCGCGAGCAGAAGGGCCTGGGCGCGGCGGGCGTGGCGATGCTGCGGCGCCTGCTTCAGCACCTGCTGGTAGTTGCCCAGCGCGACGGCGGGCTGCCCCCGGGCCTCCGCAAGCGCCGCACGCAATTCATGGACGTTCACCGCCTGCGGAGCGAGGCCCGCTTGCGGACGGCGGGCGAGGGCATCAATGCGTTGCGCGGCGTCGTCGAGGCGGTTCTCGTCCAGCAGCGCGAGCGCTTCCTGCACGCGCGCGTCCCAGCCATCGGGCTGCTGTTCCAGCAGTCGGCGCACCGCGAGGGCCTGCAACTGCCGGTCGCCGGTCGAGCGGGCGGCTCCGATCACCGTCGGCAGTGCATAGGCGAGGATCTCGTCGGGCGTAGCGGCGCGCGCCATGCGGGCGACGGCTGCCGCATCCGCGGCTTCCGAAGCCACGATGATCCGGTCCGAGTTCAGGCGGCGGCGCGCTTCAACGTCCCTTGCCTGCAGGAGCCAGTCTTCGAGTTGCCGAAGGAGGTCCTGCGCACGCAGTGTGCCGTTGCGCCAGGCCGTGATCACCGCGTCATGACGCGCGCTCGACCATGCGGTCGGCTCCTTCTCGACAGCTGCGGCGGACACGGACAGTACGCAGCAGGAAAGTGCCAGCGGACAAAGGGCGCCCGAGGAGGCCTGAAACAACATTCGCGAGACTGTAAGGAAATCGCTTAATCCTTTTTGTAGGAAGGCGTCGCCACTGCTGGCCCACACGATGCGCATTGATGCTTTGCGGTCACATCTCGGCGAGAAGTCTGCGCGTCACCCAAAAAGGAGATGCTGGCTACGGCCCAGCTGACCTAGAGTGCCCTCATTCAAGGAGGGATCTCAGAGATGGCGATCTATATGGGGACCGCGGGCGATGACTCGCTGGTGGGGAGCAGTGGCAATGACGAACTGATGGGAATGGAGGGTCATGACACTCTCCGTGGTGGGACGGGTGATGACCTGATCCACGCAGGCTTGGACAACGACAGCGTCGACGGCGGCACCGGCATCGACACCGTCAGGCTGGGTGGCTACCGCTCCGACTACGCGGTCACCTGGAACGCCACCACGAAGACGTACACGTTGGTGAACCTGGCCACCGGCTTCACCACCACCACCAAAGGCGTGGAGCGCTTCGAGTTCAGTTC
>JAJNBO010000099.1 GCA_021156245.1 Ramlibacter sp.
GAACCACTGCAGCTCCTTGGCGGGAAAACGCTCCTCGTCCACGTTGTGCTGCTTCATCAGCCGCTTGACGGCGGACAGCTGGTCCTGCGTGTCCAGGATCTGGAAGGCGGGTGGCAGGCCGGCGAGCTTGTAATGCGCGCGCAGGAAGCGGTTGCACAGGCCGTGGAAGGTGCCGATCCACATGCCGCGCACGTTGACGGGCAGCATGGATTGCAGCCGCACCATCATCACCTTGGCGGCCTTGTTGGTGAAGGTGACGGCCAGCACGTTGCCGGGGCCGATCTGCCCCGTGGACAGCAGCAAGGCGACGCGGGTGGTGAGCACGCGCGTCTTGCCCGAGCCCGCGCCGGCAAGGATGAGCGCATGCTCGGCCGGCAGGGTGACGGCGGCCCGCTGCTCGGGGTTGAGGTTGGCGAGCAGCGGGGACTCTGCGTAGACTTCTGGGAACATGGAGCATTGTAGGAAGCCCGGCGGGGAACCCCGGGCCGTCAGGCATGATCCCAACCGCTGTGCCAGCCCGATTCCTCCCTGCCTTTCTCCTGCTCGCGCTACCCCTCGCCGCGCGTGCGCTCTGCACCAGCGACCAGGTGCCTGCCCCCGCCGCCGTGCTGGAGCGCTTCATCAGCGCCGACTGCGCCACCTGCTGGCAGGACCCGGCGACCGCCCGGCCGGCCGGCCCGGACACCGTGGTGCTGGACTGGGTGGTGCCCGGCCGCCAGGGCGAGGACGCGCCCCTGGCGACGGTGGCCTCCAGCGATGCGCTGGAGCGCCTGGCGGTGCTGAGGCGGCAGGCGCCGGAAAGGAGCGACGCCGTGAGCGCGCGGCGCGAAGGCAAGGGCTTGCCGCTGCGGCTGGCGCAAGGCGCGGCGTTCAACGATTACGTGGGCGCGTCGATCGAGCTGAGGGTGCCGGGGCGCACCGCGTGGCAGCCTTGGCTGCTGCTGGTGGAGCAGCTGCCCGCCGGCACCGAAGGCAGCCCCGTGGCCCGCAACCTGGTGCGCAACGTATTCCGCCCGGATTGGGGCCAGCCTTCCACGAAGCCGCCCGCCCGCCTGGCGGACACGCGGGCGATGCAGATCCACGAGGGCGCGCGGCCAGAGCGGCTGAGGCTGGTCGCCGTGCTGCAGGATGCACGTGGACGTATCAGGGCTATCAGCCGGACCGAATGTCGCGAATGAGCCCCCGGCCTTAGAATCAATCACCGGGCCCAAGCATTTGTGGCCCGGTTCGCGTTTCTGGGGGGCTCCCCCGCGCGCCCGGGCCCAGTCCAAGCGTCCACCTGTTCTTCAACAGACTTCCGGAGCCTGGAAATGGAAATCTTCGATTACGACAAAGTGCTGCTGTTGCCGCGCAAGTGCCGCGTGGAAAGCCGCTCTGAATGCGACCCGTCCCTCGAATTCGGCGGGCGCAAGTTCAAGCTGCCGGTGGTGCCGGCCAACATGAAAACGGTGCTGGACGAGCGCGTGGCGCTGTGGCTGGCCCAGAACGGCTTCTTCTACGTGATGCACCGCTTCGACCTGGACAACGTCAAGTTCGTCCGGCGCATGAAGGAAGCCGGCGCCTTCGCATCCATTTCGGTGGGCGTGAAGCAGGCCGACTACGAGATGGTGGACAAGCTGGCGGCCGAGGGCCTGGTGCCGGAGTACGTGACGATCGACATCGCGCACGGTCACGCCGACACGGTGAAGAACATGATCGGCCACCTGAAGAAGAAGCTGCCCGATGCCTTCGTGATCGCCGGCAACGTCGGCACGCCCGAAGCCATCATCGACCTGGAGAACTGGGGCGCGGACGCCACCAAGGTCGGCATCGGCCCCGGCAAGGTGTGCATCACGCGTATGAAGACCGGATTCGGCACCGGCGGCTGGCAGCTGTCGGCGCTGAAATGGTGCGCGCGCGTCGCGACCAAGCCCATCATCGCGGACGGCGGCATCCGCGAGCATGGCGACATCGCCAAGAGCATCCGCTTCGGCGCCACGATGGTGATGATCGGCTCCATGCTGGCGGGCCACGAAGAGTCGCCGGGCGCCACGGTGGAAGTCGATGGCCGCCTGTACAAGGAGTACTACGGCAGCGCGTCGGACTTCAACAAGGGCGAGTACAAGCACGTCGAGGGCAAGCGCATCCTCGAGCCCGTGAAGGGCAAGCTGGCGGACACGCTGCGTGAAATGCAGGAAGACCTGCAGAGCTCGATCAGCTATGCCGGCGGCACCAGGCTGGCCGACATCCGCAAGGTGAACTACGTGATACTGGGCGGCGACAATGCCGGGGAACACTTGTTGATGTGACCTCGTCATTCCCGCGGAAGCGGGAATCCAGGGCATTGAAGAAGGCCGCGCGGTGCGCGGCTTTTTGCTGGAAAGCTCCGGATCCCCGCCTTCGCGGGGATGACGTCGCTAGGCCCGCAGCAAGTCCAGCGCCAGCTGGTGCAGCCGATGGCTCGGCTCCACCAGCGCATCCAGCACGCTGAAGTGGTTCAGCCCCGGCAGGGCCTCGCACACCGGCACGCGCCGCGGGCCCCAGGCGTCCTGGATCATCCGGTTCTGGCGGTGGTATTCCTCGCTCTCGTCCTCACCGATCACGGAGTACAGCGTGCCGTGCTTCGGCGCCGGCAGGCGCGCGGGGCTGGCCTTGGCCACCTGCTCCGGCGTGAGCTTCAGCGAGGGCTGCAGGAAGGTGGTGCGCATGATCGGATCGAGGTCGTGCAGCCCCGAGATCGCCAGCGCGCTGCGCACCACGTCGCGCGGCAGCTTCGGATCCAGCTGCGGCCACAGGCAGGCCAGCATCATGGCGGTGAGTTGCCCGCCGGCCGAGTGCCCGCAGACGACGATGCGCCGCGGGTCCCCGCCGAAGCGCTCGATGTTGTGCCAGGTCCATGCAACGGAACGGGCGACCTGCAGCGTGATGTGCGGCACCGTGACGGCCGGACAGAGGTCGTAGTTGGGAATGACGACGCAAGCGCCGTGACGCGTGAACGCGGGTGCGATGAAGGAGTGGTCCTTCTTGTCCAGCGCGCGCCAGTAGCCACCGTGCACGAACACGATGACGGGACCGGCGGGCTGCGGGGCGCAGAACACGTCGAGGCGTTCACCGGGCTCGCTGCCATAGGCGATGTCCAGCTCGCAGGCTTCTGTCTCGCGCGCGCTCTCCGAATCCTTCGCCCAGCGCGCGAAAAATGACGGGTGCTCCGGGACCAGTTCCCGGTTGTTGTACATGCCGTCGTACCAGCTTCCGTCGTGCACCATTCCGACTCCTCGACTACTTGTTTGCAACATCTTGTCACAGGTTGTCAGGAAAGCCCGAACGCCGTCAGGTTGACCTAAAGCGTATTCGGTATACAGAATACCGACCATGGGCGCCCAGCTCCTCCAACTCGAATCAACGCCCGACCTGGTCGACCGGGTGTACCGGACGCTGGGCGACGCCATCAGCGACGGGTCCCTCGCGCCCGGACAGCGCCTCACGCAGGAAGAAATCGCGCAGCAGCTCGCAGTGTCGCGCCAACCGGTGCTCCAGGCCTTGCGATTGCTCAAGCGCGACGGTTTCGTGCAGGACGCTCCCGGCCGCGGCCTGCTGGTGGCGCCCCTGGATGCAGCGTGGACGCGCAACGTCTACCAGGTGCGCGGCGCCCTCGACGCACTGGCCGCCAGGCTGGCCGCGGAGCGCCGCTACCGCATCGATCCCGCGCTGCTGCGGAAGGGCCGAGAAGCGACGCGGGGCGACGACGTGATGGCGATGATCGATGCCGACCTGGCCTTTCACGCCGCCTTGTATGCCGCCGCCGGCAACCCGTTGATCGAACAGAGCGCGCACCTGCACTGGCGCCACCTGCGCCGCGTGATGGGCGCCGTGCTGAGCGAGATGCGCCAGCGCGAAGCGGTCTGGGACGAGCACGAAGCGATCTCGGAAGCCATTGCCGCCGGCGACGCGGAGAAGGCGTCGCGCCTCGTCGAAGAACACAGCCGCAACGCCAGCCTGTCGCTCGGAGAGCGGCTGGACCGCGTGCTGCATCCGGAGCCGAACCCCTTGCCCCCCGATACCAGGAGACCCGCATGAAACTGACGCAGCAGCAGATCGAACAGTTCGATCGCGAGGGTTACCTCTTCTTCCCCGGCCTCTTCTCGCCCGAGGAGACCCGCACGCTGAACGAGGCCGTGCCCGCGCTGTATGCGCGCCGCGAAGCCTTCAACGTGCGCGAGAAAGGCAGCGAAGCCGTGCGCACGAACTTCGCCGCGCATCTTTACAGCGAGCCCTTCGCACGGCTGGCAAGGCACCCTCGCATGGTGGAACCGGTGATGGACCTCTTCGGCGAAGAGCTCTACATGCACCAGTTCAAGATCAACGGGAAGATGGCGTTCGAGGGCGACGTCTGGCAGTGGCACCAGGACTACGGCACCTGGCTGAACGACGACATGATGCCGACCGAGCGCGCGATGAACGTCGCGATCTTCCTGGACGACGTCAACGAGTACAACGGCCCGCTGATGTTCATCCCGGGCAGCCACAAGAAGGGCGTGGTCGAGGCCAGGCACGACCTCACCACCACCAGCTATCCGCTCTGGACCGTGGACAACGACCTCATCTTGAAACTGGTCGAACGCGCCGGCGGGAAGGACGGCGGCATCGTCAGCCCCAAGGGCCCGGCGGGATCGATGATCCTGTTCCACAGCTGCCTGGTGCATGCGTCCACCAGCAACCTGTCGCCGTGGAACCGCGTCAGCGTCTACCTGTCCTTGTGCGCGGTGTCCAATCACATCCGTCGCTTCAAGCGGCCGGAATACATCGCGCACCGCGACTTCACGCCGATCGCATGCCTGCCCGATGATTGCCTCGTGACACCCTATCCCGTGGACCTGCCGTGGAAGAGCGGCATGCCGGCGAGCGCGCTCGCGACCTCACCCGAACCCATCGATCAGATCAAGCGAGCTGCCTGACATGTCCCTGCACGCACAACTGCAACGCCGCGCCGCCGAAGGCAAGCCGATCCGCGTGGGCCTGATCGGCGCCGGCAAGTTCGGCTCGATGTACCTCGCCCAGGTGCCGCGCACGCCCGGCGTCCACCTCGCCGCGATCGCGGACCTGTCGCCCGATGCGGCACGAACCAATCTCGCCCGCGTCGGCTGGAAAGCGGAGCGCACGCAGGCGGCGTCGATCGACGAAGCGCTGAAGACCGGCGCCACGCACGTCGGCACCGATTGGCAGGCACTGGTGCGCCATCCCGCGATTGACGTGGTGGTGGAATGCACCGGCCACCCCATCGCCGCCGTGGACCACTGCCTGGAGGCCTTCGGCAACGGCAAGCACGTGGTGAACGTGACGGTGGAAGCGGATGCGTTCTGCGGACCGCTGCTGGCCCGGCGCGCGGAGCAGGCGGGCGTCATCTATTCCCTGGCCTTCGGTGACCAGCCCGCGCTGATCTGCGACCTGGTCGATTGGGCGCGCACCTGCGGCTTCCCTGTCGTCGCCGCGGGCCGCGGCCACAAGTGGCTGCCGCACTTCAGCGAGTCGACGCCCGACACGGTGTGGGACAACTGGGGACTGACGCCGGAGCAGGCGAAGCGCGGGGGGCTGAATCCCAAGATGTTCAACAGCTTCCTCGACGGCTCCAAGCCGTCGATCGAAAGCACCGCAGTGGCCAACGCGACCGGGCTGTACGTGCCCTCGGACGGCCTGCTCTATCCGCCGGCCAGCATCGAGGACATCCCGTACGTCACGCGCCCGCGCAGCGAAGGCGGCGTGCTCGAGCGCAAGGGCATGGTGGAAGTGATCTCGTCGCTGGAGACCGACGGGCGCAATATTCCCTACGAGATCCGCATGGGCGTGTGGGTTACGGTGGAAGCGGAGACCGAGTACATCAAGAACTGCTTCGAGGAATACAAGGCCCACACCGACCCGAGTGGACGCTACTTCACCCTCTACAAGCGCTGGCACCTGATCGGCCTGGAGGTGGGCGTCTCGGTCGCCAGCGTGGCGCTGCGCGGAGAGGCCACCGGCGTGGCGAACTGCTGGAACGCCGACGTCGTTGCCACCGCGAAGCGTGACCTCAACGCAGGCGAAACGCTGGACGGCGAAGGCGGCTACACGGTATGGGGCAAGTTGCTGCCGGCCGAGACGTCCGTGCGGATGGGGGGCCTGCCGCTAGGCCTCGCGCACGACGTGAAGCTGGTCCGACCCGTGAAGAAAGGCCAGAGCCTGAGCTGGGCCGACGTCGCCATGGACACCGGCACGCGCGCCTACCAGTTGCGCCGCGAGATGGAGTCGCAATTCGCACCGCCGCTGCTGAAGGTGGCCTGACGGAAGCGCCGCGTTGCGCGGTTTGGCAGCGCGGCCGCTGAAACCCTGCGCAGCCTTTGCTACAATAGCGCTCGTTGTGGGGGGGTAGCTCAGCTGGGAGAGCGTCGCGTTCGCAATGCGAAGGTCGGGAGTTCGATCCTCCTCCTCTCCACCACAATCCAGACCGTTTTCGAAGTGGGCTCTTAGCTCAGTTGGTAGAGCAGCGGACTCTTAATCCGTAGGTCGAGTGTTCGAGTCACTCAGGGCCCACCACTTCTCCTCGTTAGAACGGGTCTTTCGGGGCTCCACGTGTAGTCCGCCGGTCACGGCGGTTCTTCAATCACTTGGAGCAATGAAATGATCAGTGATGTTCAGTCCGCCGGTGACAGCGTGGTGCCTGCCAGCGCCCCGCAAACCGGCAAGAGCGGCCACCAAGCGAACAGTGGCCTCCGGCCACTTGGAGCGAGCGCCCTGCCGCTCCGAAGTGGGCACCTCATGGTTCGCGCAGTCATTGAGCTGTACATGCAGCAATACGTGGGTCGGGATCGCAGCAAGGTGCAGCGTTTGTCTTGGTGGTCCATCTCGGTAGGGGATGTCACTCTCCAGGATCTCTCCGACGACCATGTCCATGCAGCCTTGGAGTCACTGAGGCAGCAGTCCAGCCGGTACTTCGCAGGCCGCGATGCCGATGGTGCTCCGATCTACAAAGCAAAGAAGAAGCCTCTCGCGCCCGCAACACTGAACCGGTACAGTGCGGCGCTCTCGGCCGTAATCACTTGGGCCGTCAAGCGGCGGATCGCGCCGAAGGGGTATGTCCATCCATGCCGCACGATCGAGCGACAGCGCGAGGACAACGAGAAGACCCGGTTTCTCTCAGAGGGAGAACGTGATCTGCTGCTACACGCGTGTCGCCAGTCGCCATGGCCCCGGCTTTATCTCCTGGTCCTGCTCGCTCTCACGACGGGCGCGCGCAAAGGCGAAATGCTCGGACTGCGCTGGCAAGACATCGACCTTGAACATGCTCTCGCCCATTACGGCCGCACGAAGAACGGAGATGCGCGGGCCCTCCCCCTTGTGCCCGCGGTGCTAGAACTGCTGCGGCACTTTCAAAGCATCCCTTCCCATTTCGTTTTCTGCTCCCCGAGGAGTCCGGTGGCTCCGTATGCGTTCGAGAGCAAGTGGAAAGAGGCCTTGAGGGTCGCAAAGATCAAGAACTTTCGATTCCATGACCTGCGACACACATGTGCTTCGATGCTTGCTCAAAGCGGGGCGACGCTACTGGAGATCGGAGATGTGCTCGGGCACCGTCAACTCCAGGTGACGAAGAGGTATAGCCACCTAACGACGCATCACAAGTCTGCGCTGGTTCATAGGGTCCTCGGCGAGGTGAGCTGACTCTCAGCATGAGCAACCAGAAGCCACCGCTTTCGGCCAGTGCTCTTGCTGCAGCACTCGGGGATCCCAGCAATTGGCTGGAGATTCCCGAGTTCGATGTCGCATTCGATGACGATCCAAGCCGGTTCTCTGGCTTTATCGGATGGAGTGCTGG
>JAJNBO010000100.1 GCA_021156245.1 Ramlibacter sp.
GCGCTGGGCGTTTCGCCGGAATAGACGTCATTCCCGCGAAGGCGGGAATCCAGGGCTCCCGCTTCGGAATCAAGTCCGCAGCCCGGAAGATGAAAGCCCTGGATCCCCGCCTCCGCGGGGATGACGGATGTTCAGTCCGCCTTGATGTTGTTCTCCTTCACGACCACCGCCCAGGTGTCGATCTGCTTGTCGATGAACGAACGCGCGACATCCGGCGGCCCTCCGACGATCGTCATGCCCTGCCCTTCCAGCTTCGCGGCGATCTCCGGCACCTTCAGCGCCTTGTTGATCTCCTCGTTCATGCGCCGGACGATCTCCGGCGGCGTCCTGGCCGACGCCAGCACGCCCCACCACGCCGGGGCGTCGAACCCGTCATAGCCGCTCTCCGCCACCGTCGGCACGTCCGGCAGGTCCGGCGACCGCTTGCTGGTGGTCACCGCCAGCGGGCGCAGCCGCTTGCTCTCGATGTGCGGCTTGCTCACCACGATCGACGCGATCGACAACGGCACGTGGCCGGCTACCGCGTCCTGCATCAGCGGCCCGCCGCCCTTGTACGGCACGTGCGTCCACTCCAGCCCGCCGTTCTTGCCCAGCAGCGCCATCGCCAGGTGGCCGAGGCTGCCGCTGCCGACGCTGCCGAAACTGACGTTCTTCTTCGCCTTGGCCGCCGCGACCACGTCGCCGAAGGTCTTGTACTCGGAAGCTGCCGGCGTGGCGAGCACCATCGGCGCGGTGCCGAGCAGGATCACCGGCGCGAGGTCCTTGCGCGTGTCGAACGGCATGTTCGCGATCAGGCTCGGATTCACGCCGTGGGTGTCGAAGACCACCGCGAAGGTGTAGCCGTCGCCCGGCCCGTTGGCGACCGAGCCCGTGCCGATGGACCCCGACGCGCCGACGCGGTTCTCGACGATGACGTTCTGGCCGAGCTGCACGGTCAGCTGCGCGGCGAGGATGCGCGCCACCTGGTCGACCGAGCCCCCCGGTGGGAACACGGAGACCATCTTGACCGGTTGGCGCTTCGGCCAGTCGCCCGTCTGCGCCAGTGCGGGAAACGTCACGCAGGTGAGCAGGGCCACCGCGGCCAGCAAGGTTCGACGCGCTTTCATGGTGCCTCCATGATGTAATGACCGGCATGGTAAGAGCCAGCCAGCTTCTGCATCCTCAGCGTGAACCCGCAGTGCCCCGGCCGGCAGCCACCGTCCTGCTGGTCCGCGATGGCCCCGGCGGGATGGAGGTGCTGATGACGCGGCGCTCCGCCACGGCCAGCTTCGCTCCCGGTGCCTACGTGTTCCCGGGTGGCGGCATCGATGCGGCGGACGCCGGGGCGCACCTGCTGGCCGCTCGCAGGCCGACCCAATCCGACACCCGCCTGACGCAGGCCATCGCCGCCATCCGCGAAAGCTTCGAGGAGCTCGGCGTCCTGCTCGCGCGCCATGCCGATGGCAGCCCCGTGAACCCTTCGGACGTGGCCGCGATGGACCGCAAGGCGCCTTTCGCCGCGCAGGTCCGGACGCGCGAGCTCGTGCTGGCGGCGGACCAGGTCTTCCTGCTGGCGCACTGGATCACCGACCGCGACCTGCCGCGCCGCTTCGACGTGCCGTTCCTGGTGGCGCGCATGCCGGAAGGCCAGCAGCCCGTGGCCGACGAAGCCGAACAGTTCGAACCGGTGTGGGTGCGCCCCGCGGACGCACTGGCCCGGCACAAGGCCGGTCAGTTCTTCATGATCTTCCCCACCATCCGCACGCTGGAGCGGATGGAACGCTTCGCGACGGTGGATGCGGTGCTGGCCGCCTGCGCGTCCGAGCAGCCGTTGTGGACCAGTTGCCCTCGCGGCGGCCTGCTGCAGGGCGCGGAAGCGCGCTACATGGAGCACGAGATGCCGTTCGGCGAGCTGGCGCTCGTCTGCCCCGACGGCCAGATGCTGCACCACCTGGACTGGCGCACCGACCAGCCGGTGGCCTTGTTGAAGAACGTGCAGCGCATGACGGCGCCGAACCCCGGCGTCATGACCGGGCCGGGCACCAACGGCTACATCGTGGGCGACCCCGACACCGGCTACATCGTCATCGACCCGGGCCCGAACGAGCCGGAACACCAGCAACGGCTCTGGCGCGCCACCAACGGCGACATCCGCATGATCGTCTGCACGCATTCGCATGCGGACCATTCGCCCGGCGCGCGGCCGCTGCAGGCGCTGTGCAGGAACAAGCCCCCCATCCTGGGCCTGCCCTCGGCGCCGACGGCGCGCCCGGCGAGCGAGTTCACGCCGGACCGCACGCTGGCCGACGGCGAAACGCTCGTGCTCTCCGGCGCCGGCGTGACGCACACCTTGAAGGCGATCCACACGCCGGGCCACGCCGCCAACCACGTGTGCCTGGTGCTGGTGGAGGACGGCCTGCTGTTCTCGGGCGACCACATCCTCAACGGCAGCACCACGGTGGTCGACCCGCCGGATGGCGACATGACCGCGTACCTCGATTCCCTGGACCGGCTCGCCGCTGCGTGCGACGAATACGGCATCGAGTTCATCCTCCCGGCCCACGGCCACGTGCTCGGCTTCGCCAGGCAGGCCATCGGGCAGTTGAAGGCGCACCGGTTACAGCGCGAGGCGCGCATCGTGGCGGCCATGCGCGAGCGTCCCACGGGCACGCTGGAGGACTGGGTCGAGCTCGCCTACGCCGACGTGCCGCCGCGCATGTGGCCGGTGGCGAAGCGGTCGTTGTTGGCGCACGTACAACGGATCGAGGCACTGAACCTCGCCGGCTGAGCGGCCACCGCTACACTCCCCGCATACCCTGGGAGGGGAGGACAGATGGACCTGGAAACGGCACCGCCGGCGTCGGCGATCGCGTCGTACCAGCTGCGGTTCACCGGCGACGGCGGCGTGTATTTCGGCGTCTGGATGGTGAACCTGCTGCTGATGGTGGTGACCTTGGGGCTCTTCACGCCGTTCGCACGGCGCCGCAACGTCAAGTACTTCTACGCGCACAGCGACATCGCCGGCAGCCCGCTGGAATTCACCGGCGGCCTCAGGCGCATGTTCCTCGGCTACCTGATGTTCTTCGGCCTGTACCTGGCCTACAGCATCGCGTCGCACACCGAGCAGAACGTCGTCGCCGTCACCCTCGCCCTTGCGTGGATGGTCCTGAGCCCCTGGCTGTGGGCCAGCGCCGTGCGCTTTCGCACGGTGTCCACGCGCTGGCGGGGCATCCGCGGCGAATTCCAGGCGAGCTGGCGCGAAACCTATGCGGCCAGCGCACCGATGCTGCTGTTCGCCGGCGTCGCCGGGGCCGGCGGCATGGCGGCCGGCCTCCTCGATCTTCCGCGGCCCGCGCCACACTGGATCGGCCTCGGCGTGCTGGCGTTCCTGGCCGTGTCCCTGTGGGTGCTGGTGCGCCAGGAATACAACTACGCCCGCCTGCGCGTGCTGCGCACCAGCTTCGGCGGCCACTCGGGCCGATGGCAGGTGCCATTCGGGGCGCTGTTGAAGATCACCGCGCTGGCCGTGGCCTTCTTCCTCGCCATCGTCGCGGTGATCGCCGGACTCGTGGCGACCGCCGCCGCCGTCGCGGGCGGGGGCATGGCGATGTTCGGCAAGGGCAAGGAAGCGATCGTCCTGATGATCATCGTCGGGACCTTCGGCAGCTTCCTGGCGTTCTACCTCGCGGCGGGCCCCGCGCTGGCCTGGCGCGAGGCGCGCAAGTTCGCGCTGGTGTGGAACAACACGGCCCTGGGCACCGCGGCGCGCTTCAGCAGCAACCTGCGCTCCGGCGCCTTCGTGAAGCTGCGCATCAGGAACATGCTGCTCACGATGGTCACCATGGGGTTCTGGCGCCCCTTCGCCATCACGAGCGAATACGCCATGAAGCTCGACTCGGTGACGCTGCACGTCGAGGGGGGCCTGGACCAGCTGGTGGGCCAGATGCTGCAGCGCCAGCCCGGGACCGTGGGCGATGCCGTCGCCGACGCGATCGGCTTCGACATGGTGGGCTGAGGGCATGCGAGGAGCGCTGCTCCCTGCACGCTGGTTCGACGGGCGCAGCAGCCAGGAGCAGCCCGTGCTGGTGCGCCTCGTGCCCACGCCGCGCGGGCCGGACCTGCACTGGCACCTGGCCTCGGCCCCGGAGCAGTCCATGCAACGGGCGCACGACACCATCGAATGGCCGGAACGCTTCAGCCGCAAACGGCCGCCGCGGCAGGTGCTGGTGGACCTGGGCGAACAAGGCAGCCTGGCCTTCGACGACGCGACGGCGTGGCACCAGGCCTACGAAGCCGCCGGCGGCAGGATCTCCATCGCCGGCCGCATGCAGACGCGCTGGACGGTGTTCGCCACCGTGCTGGTCGCAACCGTGGTGCTGCTCACCGCCTTCTATCGCTGGGGCACGCCGTGGGCGGCGACGCAGATCGCGCGCCACGTGCCCTTGTCCTGGGAGCGTCAGCTTTCGCAGCGGGCGCTGGCCGACATCGACCGCTTCCTCCTCAAGCCGAGCACGTTGCCAGCGGCCCGCCAGGAGGCGTTGCGCCAGGGGTTCGCATCCCTCGCCCGGCAACTCACGCCGGAGCTGCAACGCTACGCCGGCTACGCGCCGCCGCTGGAGCTGCACTTTCGCCGCGGCATGGGCGCGAACGCCTTTGCCCTGCCGGGCGGCACGGTGGTGCTCACGGACGGCCTCGTCGAAGCGGCGGCCAAGGCGAAGCTGGCCGACGAGGCGATCGTGGGCGTGCTGGCGCACGAGATCGGGCACGTGGTGCACCGCCACACCACGCGCATGCTGGTGGAACAAGGCGTGCTGAACGTCGGGCTGGGGCTGGCGCTGGGCGACGTGTCGTGGGCGTTCGCGAATGCCAGCTCGCTGCTCACGGCGCTGGCCTATCGCCGCAGCCACGAGACCGAGGCGGACTGCTTCGCAAGCCGGCTGATGCGGCGCGCCGGCCTGCCCACGCAGCCGATGGGACAGCTGCTGATGCAGATCGATCCCGATGCGCCGGCAGCCGCCGAATTCATCAGCAGCCATCCGGCCACGCCGGAGCGTGCCCGCAAGCTGGCCGAAGGCGGAAACGCCTGCGAGCCATGAAGAAAGTGTGAAGCGCCCCGATACGCCGGATTTTGTGCGCGTGGTCGCCCACACGTGACCGTCATTCTTCTGGGCCGGGGGTCGCCCCACCGGCTCGGTGCTACCTACCCGCCAGCTCCGCGGGACACACATCGACGCTGGCCTATTTGGTATTGCTGCGCGTAGAGATTGCCCGTTTCACCCCCTCGCACTGCTTGCGCAGCACTCGGGACTCGTCTCTGTTGCTCTGATCCTCACCTCACGGTGGACAGGTGTTACCTGCTACGCTGCCCTGTGCAGTCCGGACGTTCCTCCAGTGCGGCCTTTCGGCGCTTGCACCAGCGACGGCCTGGGATGCTTCACGGTTGCATTATCCCCGACCGCCGTCATTCCCGCGGAGGCGGGAATCCAGGGCTTCCAAAGCAATGTGCCCGCACATGCGGGCACATCCGGAAGCTCTGGCCCCCCGCCTTCGCGGGGGCGACGGATTACTGCGCGTTCTGCAGCGCCGCGATGCGCTCCTCGATGGGCGGGTGCGTCGAGAACAGCTTGCCCACGCCGGAGGTGATGCCGTGCGTCTGCAGGCCCTTGGGCAGCTCGCCGGGCACCATGCCGCCCAGGCGGGCGAGCGCGTTGATCATCGGCTGCTTGCGGCCCATCAGCTGGGCGGCGCCGCGGTCGGCGCGGAATTCGCGCTGGCGCGAGAACCAGGCCACGATGATGGCGGCGACGAAACCGAGCAGGATGTCCAGCACGATGGTGGTCACGAAGTAGCCGATGCCAGGGCCGGAGCGGTTCTCGCCGCGGCTCAGGAAGCCGTCCACCACGTAGCCGATCACGCGGGACAGGAACACGACGAAGGTGTTCATCACGCCCTGGATCAGCGTCATGGTGACCATGTCGCCATTGGCGATGTGCGCCACTTCGTGGCCGATCACGGCCTCGACCTCGTCGCGGGTCATGCCTTGCAGCAGGCCGGTGGACACGGCCACGAGCGCATTGTTCTTGAACGCGCCGGTGGCGAAGGCGTTGGGCTCGCCTTCGAACACGCCGACTTCGGGCATGCCGATGCCGGCCTGGTCGGCGAACTTGCGCACGGTGTTGACGATCCACGCCTCGTCGGCGCCTTCGTTCCCGGAGATCACCTGCACGCCGGAGCTCCACTTGGCGACGGGCTTGGAGATCAGCAGGGAGATGATCGCGCCGCCGAAGCCGATGACGGCGGCGAAGGCGAGCAGCATGCCCAGGTTGAGGCCGTTCGCCGTCAGGTACCGGTTGACCCCGAGCAGGCTGGC
Source organism: Ramlibacter sp. (assembly GCA_021156245.1). Classification (GTDB taxonomy): domain Bacteria; phylum Pseudomonadota; class Gammaproteobacteria; order Burkholderiales; family Burkholderiaceae_C; genus Ramlibacter. The sequence continues at coordinate 6,350 of JAJNBO010000100.1, forward strand.
GACGATGCCGAGCACCACCACCACGGCCAGGTTGGTCAGGACGAACAGGAAGATGCGTTTCATTGCTAGGAAGCTCCGAAGGGTGTTAGGGAGTCACCCCCGCGCGCAGATGGGGCTGGAAGCCGCCGAAATCAAGGGCGCACGGGGCCCGCGGACGTTGTTGTGGTGTCTTGTGTCGTCTTGCGGGGACGAAATACGAGGGAGTCATCATAAAAGGAAAAGTTCTCGTTTCCGGCCCACCAGCCCGGCACGCCAAGCACCGGCAGCGGCGTGAACGGCTTGCCGGCCAGCGCTTGCGCCGTGCAGCGCCCCGCGAGCCAGCCGTCCACGTCAGCTATCGAATCCATAGCTGCATCGCCACGCCAGACATGCGCTGTCAGCGGTTTTCTCGGAAAGGCGAGCTGCTCGAGCAGCGCGTGGCCGAAGACCAGCAGCCGCGCCCCGCTCCACAGCGGACGCAGGTCGACGAAGAGTTCGCGCCACGCGCGCGCCTGCAGGGCGAGCCAGATCGGCTCCGGCGCCTGCAGGAGCGCGCCGTTCTCGTCGAACACCGTGATGGCGTCGCGCACCGGGCCGCGCCGGGCCTGGATGCCGCGCCGCGCGATCTCCTGCGCCTGCAGCCGGTTGAGGGCGGCCTTGCTGCGCGGGAACTGCCGCCAGACCAGGGCATTGAAGAAGTCGTGCAGACCGGGGCGGACCGGGCATCGGCGGGTCTCGAAGATGAACTGCTCGTACGCCAGGCCGGCCGGCAGCGCATCCTGCGGGACGAATTCCACCGGCGCGGGCGCATTCCCGTTCAAGGCGGCGTGCAGCGCTTCGCCAGCGGCCACGCGCGTCGCCACCGGCTCACCGGCCGCGCGCCAGGGCGCGTACCAGGGCTGCCGCCAGTCCAGCGCCGGGAGCAATCAGGCCTTTCCGCGGCGCACCGGCTTCTCGCGCACCGACACGTGCGACGTTCCTTCGTCGATCAGCTCGAACAGGTCGGTGGCGGCCAGCAGCTTGGTCAGCGTGGAGTAGCCGTAGTTGCGCTGGTCGAAGGACGCCTGGTTGCCGATCTGCTGGCGCACCTCGTTGACGCGCGACCAGCCCTCGTCGTCTTCCGCGGCCCGCACCGCGTTGAGCAGCAGCGCGACCAGCTTCTTGTCCTGCCGCAGCTCGGCCCCGGTGCGGCGCAGGCGCTGCGGCCGCTCGGGGGTGTCGTGGTCGGCATCCCCTTGCGCGTGCATCTCGTCGAGGAACAGGAACCGCGAGCACGCGTTGACGAAGGGCTCGGGCGTCTTGCGCGAACCGAAGCCGTAGACGGCGGCGCCCTTGGCGCGCAGGTGCATCACCATCGGCGTGAAGTCGGCGTCCGACGAGACAATGCCGAAGGCGTCGGGCCGGTCGGTGTACAGCAGGTCGAGCGCGTCGATGATCATCGCCATGTCGCTCGCGTTCTTGCCCTTGCTGTAGTCGAACTGCTGCATCGGGCGG
>JAJNBO010000101.1 GCA_021156245.1 Ramlibacter sp.
GACCTTACGGAGAAAAGTCCCCATGTTGCAAGCCTATGTTGAACACGTTGCCGAGCGCGCCGCGCTCGGCATCCCCCCGCTGCCGCTGTCCGCCAAGCAGACCGCCGACGTGATCGAGCTGATCAAGTCGGCCCCGGCCAAGGAAGAAGCCTTCCTGCTGGATCTGCTCACGCACCGCGTGCCGCCGGGCGTGGACGACGCAGCCAAGGTGAAGGCGAGCTTCCTCGCCGCCGTTGCGCATGGGGACCTCGCCGTCCCGTCGATCAGCAAGGCCAAGGCCACGGAGCTGCTGGGCACCATGGTCGGCGGCTACAACGTCAAGCCGCTGATCGACCTGTTGGACGACCCGGAGGTCGCCCAGGCCGCGGCCGACGGGCTGAAGAAGACGCTGCTGATGTTCGACTTCTTCCACGACGTGGCCGAGAAGGCGAAGGCCGGCAACGCCTTCGCGAAGGAAGTGATCCAGAGCTGGGCCAACGCGGAGTGGTTCACCAGCCGCCCGCCAGTCGCGCAGAAGATCACCGTCACCGTGTTCAAGGTGCCGGGCGAGACGAACACCGACGACCTGTCGCCGGCGCCCGACGCCTGGTCGCGCCCGGACATCCCGCTGCACACGCTGGCGATGCTCAAGAACAGCCGCCCCGGCGCCGCGTTCACGCCCGAGGAAGAGGGCAAGCGCGGCCCCATGAAGTTCATCGAGGAGCTCAAGGCCAAGGGCCACCAGGTCGAACAAGCGCTTCGGCGGTGTGACGCTGGGAGGCAAGATCGCCCCGATCTTCTTCAACACGCAGGAAGACTCCGGCGCGCTGCCGATCGAAGTGGACGTGTCCAAGCTGCAGATGGGCGACGTGGTCGACATCTATCCGTACGAGGGCACGATCGAGAAGGACGGCAAGGTCTTCGAGCGCTTCTCGCTGAAGAACGACGTGCTGCTGGACGAAGTCCAGGCCGGCGGCCGCATCAACCTGATCATCGGCCGCTCGCTCACCGCCAAGGCGCGCGATTTCCTGGGCCTGCCTGCCTCCACCGCCTTCCGCCTGCCCAAGCCCCCGGTCGATTCCGGCAAGGGCTTCACGCTGGCGCAGAAGATGGTCGGCCGCGCGGTCGGCCTGCCGGAGGGCAAGGGCGTGCGCCCGGGGACCTATTGCGAGCCGCGCATGACCACCGTCGGCAGCCAGGACACCACCGGCCCGATGACCCGCGACGAGCTGAAGGACCTGGCGTGCCTGGGCTTCTCGGCCGACATGGTGATGCAGTCCTTCTGCCACACCTCCGCCTATCCGAAACCCGTCGACGTCAAGACGCACCGCGAGCTGCCGGCCTTTATCAGCAACCGCGGCGGCGTCTCGCTGCGCCCCGGTGACGGCGTGATCCACAGCTGGCTGAACCGCCTGCTGCTGCCCGACACCGTCGGCACCGGCGGCGACAGCCACACGCGCTTCCCCATCGGCATCAGCTTCCCTGCCGGCTCCGGCCTGGTGGCTTTCGCGGCCGCCACCGGCGTGATGCCGCTGGACATGCCCGAGTCGGTGCTGGTGCGCTTCACCGGCAAGATGCAGCCCGGCATCACGCTGCGTGACCTGGTGCACGCGATTCCCTACTTCGCGATGAAGCAGGGCCTGCTGACGGTCGCCAAGCAGGGCAAGGTGAATGCCTTCTCCGGCCGCATCCTCGAGATCGAGGGCCTGCCGGACCTGAAGGTGGAGCAGGCGTTTGAACTGTCCGACGCCTCGGCCGAGCGCTCGGCCGCCGGCTGCACCGTGAAGCTGAACGAAGCGCCGGTCCGCGAATACCTGCAGTCGAACATCGTGCTGATGAAGAACATGATCGCGCAGGGCTACGCCGACAAGCGCTCGCTCGAGCGCCGGATCCGCGCCGTCGAAGCATGGCTGGCCAATCCGAACCTGCTGCAGGCGGACAGGGACGCCGAATACGCGGAAGTGATCGAGATCGACATGGACACGATCACCGAGCCGCTTCTCTGCTGCCCGAACGATCCGGACGACGTGAAGCCGCTGTCCGAAGTGCAGAACACCAAGATCGACGAGGCCTTCATCGGCTCGTGCATGACCAACATCGGCCATTTCCGAGCAGCGTCCACGCTGCTGGAGGGCAAGCGCGACATCCCGGTGAAGCTGTGGGTTGCTCCGCCGACCAAGATGGACGCCGAGCAGCTGACACGCGAAGGCCATTACGCCAACTTCGGCGGCGCCGGCGCGCGCACGGAGTCGCCGGGCTGCAGCCTGTGCATGGGCAACCAGGCGCAGGTGAAGGAAGGCGCGACGGTGGTGTCCACCTCCACCCGCAACTTCCCCAACCGCCTGGGCAAGAACACCAACGTGTTCCTGGCTTCGGCCGAACTGGCCGCGATCGCATCCAAGCTGGGCCGGCTGCCCACGGTGTCCGAGTACCACGCGGACATGGGCGTCATCAACCAGCAGGGCGACAAGGTGTATCGCTACATGAACTTCGACCAGATCGAGGAGTACGTGGAAGCGGCAAAGGAAGTGACGGTCTGAGCGGCGTCGCTTGAACACAGGGGCCACGCAAGTGGCCTTCTGTTTACAGGGTTTTGCGATAATTCGAGAATACTGGTAATATGGCTTCATGAACGAAAACCAAGCCGTCTCCGCCCTTGCGGCCCTCGCTCACCCCGCTCGGCTCCAAGTGTTCCGGGCATTGGTGACCGCCGGCCAGGAAGGGCTGACGCCCGGCGCCCTGCAGCAGGTGCTCGCGATCCCGGCCACCACGTTGTCGTTCCACCTCAAGGAGCTTTCGCGCGCTGGCCTGGCTGCCAGCGAACGCGCCAGCCGCAACCTGGTCTACCGGGCCGAGTACGCCCAGATGAACGCGCTGCTGGCCTATCTCACCGAAAACTGCTGCCAGGGTGCCGCGTGCGCCACCGTCGAAACCGCCGCCGCGTGCGGCTGCCAACCAGGAGAACTGCCATGAAGCGCTTCCATGTCCACGCCCACGTCGACAACCTGCAGGCGAGCATCGCCTTCTATTCCAGGTTGTTCGGCGCTCAGCCCACGCGCATCGAGAGCGACTACGCGAAGTGGATGATCGAAGACCCGCGCATCAACTTCGCGATCTCCACCCGCGGCAGCCAGCCGGGCGTCGACCATCTCGGAATCCAGGCGGACAGCGCGGAGGAACTCGCGGAACTGCGGGCGCGTGCCCGGGCCGCCGACATGGCCCTGCTGGACGAAGGAGCGACGACGTGCTGCTACGCGAAGAGCGAGAAGCACTGGATCACCGATCCGCAGGGCATCGCGTGGGAGCACTATCACACGCTCGGCGACATCCCGGTGTTCAGTGAGAAGAAGGAGGCCGCGCCGGCGCCGAATGCGGAGGCTGCCGCTTGCTGCGCTCCTCGCGGCAAGCCGGTGGGCATCCCGGTGACCGCCGGTTCCTCCTGCTGCTGATCGGCAAGGCTGCACGCGTTCATTCCCGATCGATGACCATCAACATCCTCATCCTTTGCACGCACAACTCCGCCCGCAGCGTGTTGTCCGAGGCCATGCTGAATCAGCTCGCCGGGAAGCTCGGCAAGGACGTGCGCGCCTTCAGTGCCGGCAGCGCGCCCAGCGGCCGGATCCATCCGCACGCGCTGGAGGTCCTCTCCGGCGCGGGCGTGGCCGTGGAGGGTTTCCGAAGCAAGAGCTGGGACGAGTTCACGCAACCGGGTGCGCCCGAAATGCGCATGGTCATCACGGTGTGCGACAGCGCCGCGGCCGAGCAGTGCCCTTACTGGCCGGGCAGTCCGGTCAAGGCGCACTGGGGCTATCCGGACCCCTCGAACGCCGCAGAGGCCGACAGGAAGCACGCCTTCGAACTCACGCGGCAGGCCATTGGGTATCGCATGCTGCAACTGCTGCTGCTGCCTTTGGAAATCATGGACGACCCGGAGCTCCAGAGGGCCCTGGATGACATCTCGAAGTCCTGAGATGAGCGCACCCAATGCTGCAGCCGCAAGCGCCGCGGCCGGATCCCGCATCGGCTTCTTCGAGCGCTACCTCACGATCTGGGTCGTCCTTTGCATCGTCACCGGCGTGACGCTGGGGCAAGTGCTCCCCGGCCTCTTCCAGGCAGTGGCTTCCCTGGAGATCGCCAGGGTGAACCTGCCGGTCGGCGTGCTCATCTGGGTGATGATCATCCCGATGCTGCTGAAGATCGACTTCGGAGCCCTCGGCCAGGTGAAGTCGCATGCCCGCGGAATTGGCGTGACCCTGTTCATCAACTGGGCGGTCAAGCCCTTCTCGATGGCGCTGCTCGGGTGGATCTTCATCCGCCACGTGTTCGCCCCGTACCTGCCGGCCGACCAGATCGACAGCTACATCGCCGGCCTCATCCTGCTCGCGGCGGCGCCCTGCACGGCCATGGTCTTCGTCTGGTCGCAGCTTTGCAGGGGCGATCCGTACTTCACGCTGTCGCAGGTGGCCCTGAATGATTCCATCATGGTGGTCGCCTTCGCGCCGATCGTGGCGCTGTTGCTGGGGTTGTCTTCGATCACCGTTCCGTGGGACACGCTCCTGACGTCCGTGGGTCTCTACATCGTCGTCCCGGTCGTCATCGCGCAGGCCTGGCGAAGGACCTTGCTGCGCCGGGGCGTGAAGCATTTCGAAGCCGTCGTGGCCCGACTCGGGCCATTGTCGATCTCGGCGCTGCTGCTGACGCTGGTGTTGCTGTTCGCGTTCCAGGGCGAGGCCATCATCGATCAGCCCCTGGTCATTGCACTGCTGGCGGTTCCCATCCTGATCCAGGTGGTGCTCAATTCGGGCCTGGCTTACTGGCTGAACCGTCGCATGGGCGTGCAACACTGCGTCGCGGGTCCCTCTGCCCTGATCGGGGCCAGCAATTTCTTCGAGCTCGCGGTGGCCACCGCCATCAGCCTGTTCGGTTTCCAGTCGGGCGCCGCGCTGGCGACCGTCGTCGGCGTCCTGATCGAGGTGCCGGTGATGCTCGCCGTCGTCGCGATCGTCAATCGGTCGCAGGGCTGGTACGAGGCGGGCCTGAAGTCTCCCACAACCTAGATCTCCATCCCAGCATGCCCCAACACCAGTTCCAAACAGGCGAGGAGCACACGTTTCCGGCCCTCCGCGCCGACCTGTTCGACGTTCCCACGCAGGGCAGGTTGAGCGCCGGCGTACCCAGCCAGCACCGGCCGCGCTTTCTCATACTCTACGGCTCGCTGCGAGAACGCTCATACAGCCGCTTTCTCGCCTTCGAGGCGGCCCGGCTGCTGGAGTCGATGGGAGGCGAGGTCCGGATCTTCGATCCTGCCGGCTTGCCGCTTGCCGATGGGGCGCCGGACAGCCACCCCAAGGTGCAGGAGTTGCGAAGCCACGCGGCTTGGGCGGAGGGCATGGTGTGGTGCTCTCCGGAACGCCATGGTGCGATGACGGGCGTGATGAAGACACAGATCGACTGGATCCCCCTTTCCATCGGCGCCATGCGCCCGACGCAGGGCAAGACGCTGGCCGTGATGCAGGTTTCGGGAGGGTCCCAGAGCTTCAACGCGTTGAACCAGATGCGCGTGCTCGGACGCTGGATGCGCATGATCACGATCCCGAACCAGTCCAGCGTGGCCAAGGCGTTCACCGAATTCACGGAAGACGGCCGGATGAAACCCTCCCCGTTCTACGACCGCGTGGTGGACGTGATGGAGGAGCTGTTCAAGTTCACCCTGCTCACGCGCGACGTCAGCGCGTACCTCGTCGACCGCTACAGCGAGCGCAAGGAGAGCGCCGAGGAGCTCTCCAGGCGAATGGAGCAGCGGGCGATCTGACCTGCGGCAGCCTGCCGTGAGTGGCGCGCTCGGGGTGCCGCTTGCGCCGCAAGCGCGACGGCGGGTGATGGCTCGGCGGACTGCGCCTGGCAGGCGCGGAAGCCGCTAGCATCGCCTCCACTGTCGATCACTCCAGAGGCCGCGATGTTTCGTTCCTTCTTCCTGTCACGCCGTTGGCTCCCCTGGTCCGTGCTCGGCACCGTGCTGATCCTGTTGGCGACCTGGTACCGCGTGCAGCTGGACGTGCAGATCAACGAGTGGTTCGGCAGCTTCTACGACCTGGTGCAGAAAGCCCTGTCCGCGCCGGGCAGCATCACCGCGCCGCAGTACTGGCAGCAGATCATGACCTTCTTCTCCATCGCGATGGTCTACATCACGGTGGCGGTGTTCATCGACTTCTTCACGCGGCACTACGTCTTCCGCTGGCGGCAGGCCATGAACGACTACTACATGGCGCACTGGCAGAAGCTGCGCTCGGTGGAAGGCGCCGCGCAGCGGGTGCAGGAGGACACGATGCGTTTCGCCCGCATCGTCGAAGGTCTCGGCGTGGAGCTGGTGCGCAGCCTCATGACGCTCGCTGCGTTCCTGCCGATCCTCTGGACGCTCTCGGACAAGATCACCAGCGTGCCCATCATCGGCGCGATCCCGCACTCGCTGGTGTGGATCTCGATCGGCTGGGCGCTGTTCGGCACGCTGCTGCTCGCCGTCACCGGCATCCTGCTGCCGGGGCTGGAGTTCCAGAACCAGCGGGTGGAAGCGGCGTACCGCAAGGAGCTGGTGTACGGCGAGGACGATCCGTCGCGGGCCTCGCCGCCGGTGGCCGCGTCGCTGTTCCAGGGGGTGCGGCGCAATTACTTCCGGCTGTATTTCCACTACCTGTATTTCGACGTCGTGAAGTGGTCCTACCTGCAGGCGAGCGTGCTGGTGCCGCTGGTGGCGATGGGCCCGACGGTCATCGCCGGCGTGTTCACGCTGGGTGTCTTCCAGCAGATCGCTCGCGCCTTCGACAAGGTGACGGAATCGTTCCAGTACCTCGTGCTGAGCTGGAGCACCATCATCGAGCTGATCTCCGTCTACAAGCGCCTGCGCGCGTTCGAGGCGCGCATCCACGCAGCGGACGAAGCGCCGCCGGACGACGGGCTGGTGCCGCTGAATCCCTGATTCAACGCGACGCGGAGGCGAGCGCGCGCAGCGCCTGCGCCGTCGCCGCGTCGGCGGGGAAGAACGTCTCCAGCGCCAGTTCTTCCAGCGTCACGTCGATGGGGGTTCCGAAGATCGTGACCGTGCTGATGAAGTTGAGCGTTCCGGCTGCCGTATTCAGCCGGAACGGCATGGCGACGCCGAGCACCTCGCCATCCAGCCGCGTGTGCTCGGCGCCGTCGGAGACCGGGTAGGCGCGCAGTTCGTCGAGCAGGGCCTGCAGCGCGGCGTCCCCCGTCACCTGCACCTGCCGCCGCAGGCGCTCGAAGAGGTGGTGGCGCCACTGCCCCAGGTTCGCGATCTGCGGCGCCAGCCCGTTCGGATGCAGGCTGAGGCGCAGCACGTTCACCGGTGGTTGCAGCAGCGAGGCGTCCACGCCGGCCAGCAACGGCGCCACCATCGCGTTCGAGGCGAGCAGGTTCCAGTGCCGGTCGATGGCGAGGGCGGGATAAGGCTCGTGGCTGCGCAGGATCAGTTGCACGGCCTCGCGTGCCGTGGCCAGCGCCGGGTCGTCGAAGGGCCGCTGGCGGTACATCGGCGCATAGCCGGCGGCGACCAGCAGGGCATTGCGTTCCCGCAGCGGGATGTCCAGCCGCTCCGCAAGCCGCAACACCATCTCGCGGCTGGGAACCGAACGCCCGGTCTCCACGAAACTCAGGTGCCGGGTCGAGATGTCGGCTTCGCCGGCCAGGTCGAGCTGGCTCATGCGCCGGCGCTGGCGCCACTGGCGCAGGTGTTCGCCGAAGGTGAGGCTGGTTCCGGCGGGCGCCGGCGAGGCGAGGGCGAGGTCCATGGCCGCGATGGTAGTCGGGCGCCACGGCGCTTTCCATGACCTCCCACGTCATGGACCGGCTGCAGCGTGCCGGCGAAAGTGCAGGCCTCACACACCCAAGGAGCTGCCATGACCCTGATCGCCTCGCCCCGTTTCCTTCCTGCCGTTCTCTGGGCCGATGCCGCCGCCGGCCTGGCCACCGGCGTCCTGCAGGTCGCCGCCGGCCCCGTGCTGGCCCGTTGGCTGGGCCTGCCGCAGGGCCTGCTGTCCGCCTCCGGCGTCGCGCTGTTCGCCTATGCCGCCTTCGCCGCCTGGTTGGCGCGCGGGCGGCCCGTGTCCCGCGGCGGCGTCATGCTGTTGGTGGCGGGCAATCTGGCTTGGGTCCTCGGTTGCATGGAATTGCTGTTCACCGGCGCCGCGGCGACCCCGCTCGGGCAGGCCTGGCTGGTGATGCTGGCCGTGGCCGTCGGCGCACTGGCGGCGCTGGAGTGGGCCGGCCTGCGGCGCGCCCCGCGCACGGCCTGGGCCTGAGCCGCGGAGGGTCATGGGCATCTTGTATG